>DASTAW010000004.1 GCA_035712365.1 Terriglobia bacterium | reverse complement strand
GCGACCAGGGCAGGCATGTAGAGAGCGCGTCGCAGGTGCTTGTTGCCGGCCTTGGAGATGCGCGGCTTCTTTTCGACCGAGGAACCCGAGCTGTGCTGGCGCGGATCGAGCCCGGCGTAAGCCACCCACTGGCGCACGTCCATGCCGGCGGGCAGCAGGGCGAGTTCGGCCAGGGTGTGCAGAGCGCTGGTCGTGCCGAAACCGGGAATCGAGAGCAGCAGTTGGTAGCGGCGTCCCAGCTCCGGATCCGAGATCACGAACTCCTGCGCGGCCCGGGTCAAGCGTTCGATGGCGCGTTGCTGAGTTGCGATGCTGCGCTGGATGTCGCGACGAATGATCGTCGGCAGAGCCTCGGAGAGCGAGGCGGCATGGAGCCGATTCTTTTCCGCCGCCAGCATTCCGGTCAGCGCCTCCAGGCGGCGCGCCACGGAGACCAGCTTGAAGGCTGCGGGCGAAGGCGGACGCCAGGCGACGAACGGCATGCGGGCGGCAAACTGGCGCAGCACTTCGGCGTCCAGGCGGTCGGTCTTGCTGCGCTCCATCATGGCCTGAGCGAAATGGCGCGCGGCCCTGGGATTGGCCACCATCAACGCCATCCCTGCCTGATTGAGGCAGAGCGCCAGATCCAGGCCGTAGAGGCCGGTCGATTCCATGACGATGCGCACCGGCCGCTGCCAGCTCTTGAGCCAACGCAGCACCGCCTGATGGCCTTCGGCCGTGTTGGGAAACTCGCGCGGCGATGCCGCACGCCCCTCGGGACCGAGCGCCACCAGCAGCGTCCGGGCACTGACTTCGATGCCACAAGGATCAAAACTCGAAAGGGAGTTGTTCATAGGAGCCTCCTGCGATAGGCTGAGGCTTCGGTTCCCCGACCCTGTATCGTCTCCCGCCGGGCTTGCGAATGCAGGCTGTCCGCGCAGGCGGCGCCTGAGATTCTTCCACGGCGTCGGAGATGAGGGCGGGGGGCCGATCTACCCGACAGGCTCACGATCCCGCCTCGGCGGGATCGTGCCTCAGCGCGAAACGGCCTCCCCGAAACCTCCTCCGCCCATCGAAACAAGTTTCCTCTCATTGATGGGGAAGATACAAGCGAGGACCTCCGGGGCTGGCGCAGAGGTGGTTTCTGTCTCTGTGATCAGCGAAGCTGAACGGGGCAAGAATGGCGCGGCAAAGAATTGTGAAGGATGAAGGATGAAGGATGAAAAAAGCATTGGGGAGTGATGAGTGATGGTCCTTCTGAATGATCGCCATGGACCGGATGGCGTGAAGCTGAACGGAAACGTCCCGCTTCGCGGGATCGCAGACTCGACAAGGCGCGAATCTGCGCCACCCGCCCGGAGGTGTTACTTATCGGCAGCAGGTGACGGCACAGTCTTTGAAATCGAGAGCTGGGTGGGAACCGCTATTGATTTCCGTATAGACTCCCGGCGCGACGCAACAGAAAACAGGTGTGCAAAGTCCCTGATGGTTTCCAGGGAATTCGCGACCGGTGCCGGGCTGGAATTGGGCCTGCTTCGCAGGCAGGTTATGGCGATTCTGGGGCCATCGACAGTCGTTAAGGGTCAACGCCTGGAGCTTGGGCAATCCATCGACCGGCCTCTCACACTGCGCGGGAAGTTACACTTAGAAGAAAGCGGACCGCCATGGGGCGCGAAGCCCGCCCACATCATGGATAGGGTTGAGGTCGGGCTTTCCAAATCAGAGGTTGTGTCGATTGATGTGCTGCACAACGCGGCTGATTAAAAGGCTGGTCGCGCATCTGTGAAGGTGGCGGGATCAACTGAAAGATCGTGATGCCGGGCTTTAACTGGCGGGGCGCGCGGCCTCTTTTTTTGAAGCGCCACACTTGCTTGACAAGCAGGGGAGCGTCCCCTATGATGCAGAAGAGAGGTACGTCTTGTTCAGCGGCGGTTTCACTGAAGTCGGATTTATCTTATTCATTGCCTTTCTTCTTTTCGGGCCGAAGAAGTTGCCGGAGATTGCGCGCGTACTCGGCAAGGGGATGGGAGAGTTGCGCCGCGCTTCCAATGAGCTGAAGAGTTCGCTGGAAGAGGAGATTCGAAATCTCGATCGCAAGGATGATGAAGTCAGTTACTCCGGCCACGATTACTCAGAAAATGGATACTCTGAATCTGAACATGAGTACTCCGGACATGAGTACCCTGAACACGAGACGCACCACTATTCCGAAACGGAAGAGGAAGGCTTCAACGACCACCCGGAAGAGACGCACGAACTGAGCGTAGAGTCCGAAGGGACGGCAGTGACCGATCAGTCTGAAGAGACGGAGACGGCACGAAGCGAGCAGTCCGAAGGCGATCTGGAGCCGGCTCCTGAGTATGGCTACGACTATTCAGAACCCTCCCAGCAGGAACCCGAACCACGGCCCCGAGGATGACGATTCCAGCGGCAAGCAGATGTCGTTCCTCGAGCACCTTGAGGAACTTCGGAAGCGACTGGTCCGCAGCGCCGTCTCCGTCTTCGCCGGCTTCTTAATCTGTTTCTATTTCGCCGACAATATCTACGGCCTCCTGGCCAAGCCGCTGACAGACACGCTTCAAAGTCTGCACATGGCGGACAAGCTTGTTTATACCAATCCCGTTGATCCTTTCAATTTGTACATCAAGCTTTCCATCGTAGGCGGAATCTTTCTGGCCTCGCCCTTTATTCTGTTTCAGTTGTGGCTGTTCATTTCTCCCGGTCTTTATCGTCACGAAAAGAAATACATCTGGCCGTTTGTGGGACTGTCGTCCGGCCTGTTTTTTACGGGCGGATTTTTTGCCTACCGGTTTGCTTTCCCCGCGGCCCTCAGGTTTCTGCTGGAATTCGGCAATCGCTTCACCCCCATGATTACCATTCATGAGTATTGGGGACTGGCGCTGACCATCATCCTGGGCGTCGGCGTCGTTTTTGAGTTACCGGTTGTCATCCTGCTGCTCTCCATTTTTGGAATTGTCACGCCAAGGTTCCTGATCAAGAACATCCGCTATGCGGTCATCATCACAGCCGTTGTGGCGGCGGCTCTGGCTCCCACGCCGGATTGGACCACGCTGTTTATGTTCTGGATGCCGCTGGTGGGTCTGTACTTTGTCAGCATTGGTCTCTCGTGGCTCGTCTACTACCGGAAAAACTGGATAAAGCGGCATGAGAAGACTTAGCGGCGGCAAACTTCCATCCCTGCTGTTTCTGCTCACGTTTCTGCTGGCTTTCCTGGCGAGCGCTTCGAAGGCTCGTGCGGCGGACGCCTATGCTTTTAACGGCGGCCGCGCCTTTGCGGACCTTCAACATCTGGTGTCTTTTGGCCCGAGGCCTGTTGGCTCCAGTGCCCTGGAGGCTTCCCGCGCCTGGATCATTGGGCAACTGGAGAAATCCGGCTGCAAGGTTGTGCAGGACAGTTTTGTCGGGGCCACCCCTATTGGCAAGATTCCCATGGTGAACCTCATCGCCGAAATTCCCGGCAACGAGCCGAAGCGCATCATCATGATCGCCGGCCACTATGACACCAAGCTGGAGAATTCTTTCCGTTTCGTCGGCGCAAACGACGGAGGATCAAGCGCGGCTTTTCTGCTGGAAATGGCCCGCGAACTGGCCCACACGCGGCACAAGCTGACTTACTGGATCGTGTTTTTCGACGGCGAGGAAGCGGTCCGGCAGGAATGGGCTGGCGACGATAACACCTACGGCAGCCGGCACTTTGTCCAGAAGCTGACGGCGAACGGGGAATTGAGCCGAATTCAGGCCATGATTCTTGTCGATATGATCGGGGACGCGCACCTGGATATCCACTGGGACCAGAATTCCACCTCCTGGCTGAACAAACTTGTCTTTCAGCAGGCGGACAGGCTGGGCTATTCAAAGTATTTTCTGCGCCAGCCCATCGCGGTTACTGATGACCACATTCCTTTTGTCAGCGCCGGCGTATCCTCTGTCGACATCATCGATTTTAATTATGGGCCCAACAACAGCTACTGGCACACGGCGCAGGATCTGATCCAGCATTGCAGCCCTTCCAGCCTGACCATTGTGGGCCGCGTGGTGAAAGCGACGCTCAGTGAGCTTGAAAGCTCGCCTCGCATCCAATAGTAACCCTCCCGGTCATCAGGGCCGGACGACCTCCACCTCTGGGCACGGCTCTCATGTTGCTGAAAAAATCACAGCGAGACGTCATCCTGACCCCGCGAAGCGGGAGAAGGATCTGTTTTGTTCAGTAAAATACAGCAGATGCTTCGCTGCGCTCAGCATGACGGGCGGCTTTTTTCAGCAACCTGTTAGACCAGCCAAAGGGACTACTTGTGAGAAGATGCTGGTTTTTCACTGAAACCAGCCGGCAGATCCTGCGAGAAAATAACCGCAGCATCTTTCTTGACGAAGGAGTGGCGGGGAGGCGTTGAATCGTCCCTGAAGGGCATGTCGGTACGGTAGTGGGCGCCGCGGCTTTCTATACGAGCCAGAGCCGAGGAGGCGATCAGGCGCGCGACGGCCAGCATGTTCTGAGCTTCGTGGCATTGCCGGTCCAGCGGGACCGGTTCTGGAATGGAGAGCTCTTCGAGGTGGTGCACAGCTTCAGTCAAGGCTGATTTCTCGCGGATGATTCCAACCTTGTCCCACAAAATTTCGCGTAGGGTCTTCACAACCTGTGGGATATCGGTGAAGGAGGTGGTTGAAGGGCTATTCGCATGCCGGCTGCCCTTGGATTCATCCACTTTGAACTTTGCGCTGGCGCCCTTGGAGTGTGAATGGCAGGAACGCCTGCGGGCGCTCGCGCCGGCGCGCGCACCGAACACCAGTCCTTCCAGCAGGGAATTGCTGGCAAGGCGATTGGCGCCGTGCACCCCTGTGGAGGCCACTTCGCCAGCGGCGTAAAGCCCCTCCAGCGACGTGTTGCCGTTGAGGTCGGTGGCGACTCCACCCATGGCGTAGTGGGCGGCGGGGCGAACCGGAAGAAGATCGGCGGTGATGTCCAATCCGTATTGCAGGCAAGTAGCGTAGATTCTGGGAAAACGGCCCCTGACGTGGTCTCCCTTCAGGCCGGTCAGGTCAAGATAAACGAACTCTGTGCCGGTCTTGCGCATCTCCATGACGATGGCGCGGGAGACGATATCCCTGGGCGCAAGCTCGGCGGCCTCGTGGTAATGAGGCATAAAACGATGCAAATCGACATTTCTCAGAACGGCGCCCTCGCCCCGCAACGCCTCAGAAAGCAGGAACCGAGGAGCGCCTTTTGCGTAGAGAGCGGTAGGATGAAACTGGATGAATTCCAGGTCGCTCAACAGCGCGCCGGAACGATAAGCGATGGCAACTCCGTCACCGCAGGCAACGCCGGGGTTCGTGGTTTCCTTGTAGACCTGCCCCATGCCGCCGGTTGCCAGCACCACGCCATTGGCTTCAATGGCCCGCAGGCGTGAGGCCTTTGTGTCAATGTAATTGACTCCGGCAACTTTTGTCCCGTCCAACAAGAGATTGGTTACAAAGGTGTGCGGCCGGATTTCAATATTGGGAAGCGTCTTGACTTTCACCATCAGAGCCCGCAAAATCTGGGCGCCGGTTGAATCTCCATGAGCGTGCAGAACGCGTGAGCGACTGTGAGCTCCCTCGCGCGTAAAGGCCAGTTTGGTCCCTTCTCGATCGAACTCCATGCCCCAGTCGATCAGCTTTTTGATTTCACGCGGCCCCTGTTCGACAAGGATCTTCACGCCTTCTTCACGGCACAAGCCGTCGCCGGCTTGCAGGGTATCCTGAAGATGGAGGTGTACTTCGTCATCTTCGGCAAGCGCGGCGGCAATGCCTCCCTGTGCGTGTTCGGTGCTCGATTCGTAGATATCGCCTTTGGTCAGAACCAGGACTCGGGCGGCGTCGGCCAGTTCAATAGCTGCGCGCAGTCCAGCGATGCCGGCGCCAAGGATAAGGTAATCGACCTGCTCGTTTTTCTCGTTCATAGGGATCATCACCATCATACGCGGCGTCGGGCAACCCCGCAATATGTAGCCCGGCGGTCAGCGCCGGTCGGGAATCTGCCTGGATTCCGGTGGTATGCTATTTGTTTTCATTTACACTCAAGAGAGGACTGATCAGGAACGCATGCGACGACTTCGAGTAAAATCTCGTGATTTTGAATACCGCGTTGTGGCCGGGCGCGGCGCCTGGAGCGCGTTTCAGCACTTTCCGCACCGGAAATACTCTTCCATATTCGTACTGACGGAACGAGCGCTCTGGAAGCGCTGGGGAGCGAACTTCCTGAAAGCCAGCCAGTTGATTGCTCCAACCGAGATCTTTGTTCCTTCGGGCGAGAACTCAAAGAGCATCAGAATGGCGGAACAGGTGGCCGCAAGACTGCTGAAGAAAAGGGCGGACCGGCATTCTCTTCTCATCGCGTTCGGTGGGGGCGTGGTGGGTGACCTGGGCGGGTTCGTCGCTTCCACTTACATGCGCGGGATTGACTATGTCCAGGTGCCGACCACGGTGGTGGCCCAGGTGGACAGTGCCATCGGCGGCAAGACCGCCGTCAATGTTGGCGAGATGAAGAACCTGATTGGGACGTTTGCGCCGCCGCGCCTCGTGCTGGCTGACCCCGTGGTGCTGAAATCCCTTTCTCCGAGGGCGTATCTTTCCGGCTTCTACGAAGTTGCGAAGCATGCGGTGCTTTCCGGCCCGTCGTTGTTTTCGCTGATGGAGAAGGCCGCCGGCAGGCTTCGCCCCGGCTTGGACGGAACGCTGGACACTCTGCTGGTGCGGGCGGCGCAGGTGAAAGTGGATATCGTCAATCGCGACGAGCACGAAGCTGATTTGCGCCGGCTCTTGAACCTGGGCCACACCTTCGGCCACGCGCTGGAAGAAGCCACAGGGTACCGGCGGTTTCTCCACGGCGAGGCGGTGGGTTGGGGGCTGCTTTGCGCGGCACGACTGGGAGTGCTCCTGAATATGCTGGACGCAAAAGAGGCTGAACGGATCTCCGCACTGGTCAGGAGTATCGGCCCTTTGCCTTCCATTCGTGACCTGTCGCCGGCGAAAATCCGGAATCTTTTCCCCCGCGACAAGAAGGCCATTGCAGGCCAGATCCACTGGGTGGTGCCGGAGAAAATCGGTAAGGTCAGCATTGTGCGCGGCGTCCCGATCGGGGTTGCGGTTGAAGCGCTGCGCAGCGTACAACAATCGGAGGTCTATGGTTAAGGCGAACCCCTTGGCGGCTGGCGGCGCCACAGTCGGCAAAGGTGCGGACGAACGGGCTACTGCATCCGCAGTTCGGAGCATGTTTGCGACTGTAGCGCCGCGTTACGATCTGCTGAACCATCTTCTCTCTGCCGGGGTTGATATCGGCTGGCGGCGCGCAACCGTCAGGTCGCTTAAGCCAGTGTTGTCCAGGCCATCATCCGTGGTGGCCGATCTCTGTTGCGGGACCGGAGATTTGGCGCTGGCTCTGAGACGAGCTTCGGAAGGTGCAGTGCTGGGGACCGATTTCTGCCATCCCATGTTGCAGCGTGCCCGGAAAAAATCGGTGCGCCTGGGCCGAAGCACCAACTTCCTGGAGGCGGATACGCTGCGACTGCCCTTCCGTGACGCGTCACTCGACGCTGTGACCATCGCTTTTGGCTTCCGCAATCTCGTGAACTACAGGCGCGGGATTCAGGAAATGAGGCGGGTGTTGCGGTCGGGAGGCATGGTGGCGATTCTGGAGTTTTCGCACGTCACCTGGCCTATTTTTGGCCCGCTGTTCCGTGCTTATTTTCGACGCGTGCTTCCGCGGCTGGGCGCGTTGATTTCAGGAGTTCAGGGTCCCTACCAGTATCTTCCGGATTCGGTATCACGTTTTCCGGACCAGGAAGCCCTTTCAGACCTGCTTCGGGAGGAAGGTTTCAGCGGGGTCCGCTACAGGAATTTCACCGGTGGGGTGGCGGCCCTTCATCTGGGAGAAAAGGGGTAGGTCTGCCTGGTTGCTTATTGGCCGGCTGTTGGATCTTTCTGAATCCATCCCTGGGGCGCGCCGCTGTCGTTGAATTCCTTTTCAAGCTGGCCCATTGCCCGCTGAGCTTTTTCCATGGCGGCGCGTTTGCCCTCAAGCTCGACGGTCGAAGCATCAATGCGGCCATTCAGTTCTCTTGAGCGCCCCGGATTGAGTTCCCTTGCCTGCTGAACCTGAAGAAGCTGAAGTTCATCCTCCACTAGAGTTTGTTCTTCCTTGGCGTGGGTCAGGCGCGCGTGCGCGGCCCTGAACCTTGCCTGCCAATACTCTTTGGACTTCTCGATGCTTCTTTCCTTCTCAGGCACCGCCGCAGGTGCGGCTGTCTGCGTCCCACTGGCTGTTGCTTCGGCCGGCGGGGAAGGTGGTGAAGGTTTCATTTCAGGCGAAGATGTCGTCTGTATTGAGGATTTCAGAATTGAGATGGGCGGCATTCTGGCGATGTCATCGTTGGTAAATACTTTTTTGAAGGGAACTTCACCCTTCTTCTCCCCGGCTTGCCGCTCCCTGCGGCACTGCCGCGCGACTTCGCCAAGGGACTGCGCCGGAGTGGTTGCAGCAACAGGAAATAGCAGGCCGCCCAGAAGGACCAATGAGAGCCTCGAGTGAATGGTTTGGGTCATGGTCATTGTTGCGGCTGAAAATCGAATATCCTGCGGGTGAGGGTTGCAAAGTCCATTATCGGATCCAGCCCGGGTCGCCTCGTTCGCGACGAAGCTCTTGTTGCAAGTCGTCCATCGCTTTTTGATCGTCGGCGACCGCCTGCTCTGCGTTTGCGATTTTGGCACGCAACTTGTCCACGTCCGCCTGGAAAGCCGGGGTGCTTTCCTGGTCCAGAGTTTTCTGGGGGTCGGGATAGTACTGCACCCTTGCGAGCCCCAGTTGCTGTTTCAAGACGGCGAGCTGGCGCTCGTGCAACTCCATCTGCGACCGGATCTTTTCAGCTTTTGAGCGAAAATACTTTTCGCCGTGTTCCCCGGAGGCAGCAGTCTGGGTAGCGCTTTTCTTTCCAGCTTGCGCCTCCTCTTCCGCTCCTTTTTCGAGCCTGACCGACGCTATCCCCAACGAACCTCGGGAAGGCAGATTGTCGTTAGTAAATACGGGAGCCGGCTTCTGTTCTTGCTTTTCCCGCTCGGCTTTCAACTGGCGTGCGATTTCGCCAAGTGATGGAGCCGTTGTGGACTCTTGGCCTCGGGCGGGCGAGCTTAACACGAAAATCAGGCCAATCAGAAATAAGCAAGCCGCCTGTTTCACATTATTTCGCATCCGCTCGCCCCTGCCCGGTGTTGGCGACTCCTCACGGGTTGAGCCGCCAACCTGTTCCCCTAACTTTATTAGTCGGCAACGCACTGCGAAGAGGCCATTATATTATTCTAATGTCCGTCCCCGGATAGTGCTGCCTGCCGCGGATAAATCCGTCCATCCTGACTTATACAGCAACCTTTTGCGAACGATTCTTCCCGCTCAAAGTCGAAATCGCCATTTTTTGATATTCTAAACTGTTTAGCTCTTACAAATGGGCATGGCGGGCAAGCAGGCGCCAGCATCTTGCATAGGAGGCTTTGCAATGAAGATTCTAAATCTCGATTTCACGCGAATCGCGCATGACACTTTTCGGATTGCAGGCTCGAAGGTGATTTATACGGACCCGTTCAAGGTGGTTAAGCAGGACCAGGCGGACATCGTTCTCTTGAGCCACGAACACTTTGATCACCTCAGCCTGGACGATCTCCATAAAGTTTGCACGCCTGAGACCACCATTGTCGCGAGCCCCGCATGCAAGGAAGGCCTGCAAAATGTAAAGGCGAAGGCAAAGCATTTTGTCGCGCCCGGCATGAAACAGACCGTTGGCGAGGTGGTAATTGAAGCAGTCCCGGCCTACAACGTCAACAAATTTCGGGAGCCCGGGAAGCCCTTTCACCCAAAGGATGCGCAGGGTGTGGGTTTTGTGTTTGAAACGGACGGAACGCGTGTCTACTATGCCGGCGACACGGATTTTATCCCAGAAATGAAATCCATCCAGTGCGACATAGCGTTATTGCCGGTGTCGGGGACGTATGTGATGACGGTGGAAGAAGCGGCCAAGGCGGCGCAGACCATTAATCCTAAAATTGCCGTCCCTATGCACTATGCAGCCATCGTCGGGACCGACGACGACGCAAAGAAGTTCAAGTCCATAGTGACCAACTGCGAGGTCCAGATCGTCTGATTCCGTAATGGGTCGGTCTCCCCGAAGTGCAAGACCGCTTGTGCGCGCCGCACGGCCATTGCCTGGCGCCGCGAATCACTTCCAGGCGATACGAGAGA
>DASTAW010000003.1 GCA_035712365.1 Terriglobia bacterium | reverse complement strand
TGTTGGGTTAAGTCCCGCAACGAGCGCAACCCTCATCCTTAGTTGCTCGTCCGCAAGGAAAGCACCCTAAGGGAACTGCCGGTGATAAACCGGAGGAAGGTGGGGATGACGTCAAGTCATCATGGCCTTTATGTCCAGGGCAACACACGTGCTACAATGGCCGGTACAAAGCGTCGCGAACCCGCGAGGGGGAGCTAATCGCACAAAGCCGGCCTCAGTTCGGATTGCAGTCTGCAACTCGACTGCATGAAGCTGGAATCGCTAGTAATCGCGTATCAGAACGACGCGGTGAATACGTTCCCGGGCCTTGTACACACCGCCCGTCACATCACGAAAGTGGGTTGTACTAGAAGTCGTGATCCCAACCGCAAGGAGGGTAGCGCCCAAGGTATGACTCATGATTGGGGTGAAGTCGTAACAAGGTAGCTGTAGGAGAACCTGTGGCTGGATCACCTCCTTTCTAAGAGAGAACCGGTTCCCGGATCCCGCATTGCGGGATAGGCCGGGAACACACCGCTCAGTGGCGTGGCTGCTCAACTCAGTTGTCAAAGGGTTTTTGATTCCGAAATTTCAAATTTGAGATCTCAAAAGGCCGCGAGCCATCGCGGCCTTTTTGTGCTATATTGGGCGTTTTGAAGGGGAGTAATGCATGAGCATCGTGCGGGCGTTGGCAAATGCTGAGAACGGAAGAGCTTATCTAAAATTAGTAAACGGCTCAGAGAACAAAGTAACCGTCGAAAGCATAATTATCACCTCTGAATTGGCGAGCGGCCGGGGCGAGTTCGTTTCTATCCAAGCAATTTCACTCGAGCCCGGGGAAAGCGCTCAAGTGGAAGTCACTGCCGACCTTCTCGATTGGCTAAACACAATCAATTCTAGTTCTGCCCGGCTTAGGATTCAGCTTTCTCTGAACCCCGAGCCACCTTCCCAGCCAGCACCGGGATTATACTGGGCCGAAAGGGTCCTGCAAGGGATCGCCCGGTTTGAGAGTGCGAGTTAGACCGCGGTTACAGCACCACCAAGGCGGAGTGATTAATGGAGTGCCCTCGCTGTAAATTAATCAATCCCGGCACGGCACAACGGTGCGATTGTGGTTACGACTTCGGAAAAAAGACTGTCAAAAATCCATACGTAATAGCAAAGCCTCCGTACAGCCTTTATCTCTACGGGGCCGTTACGGGGGGCTGGTTTAGTGCCCTCGCACTCTTCGCGGTAGGCGGCGACGGGCCGTGGCGGAGTATAGGGTTCATTTTATGGGTGGCGATTTTGTTCCCCCTTTACTATGAGATCGTCTTCCGAAAGAAGTTCTGGGCAAGAACCCTTTTGGCCGTCATAACCATGCCCTGGGGGATATGGCTGCTGACTTCTCAGGAGCTAAGAGTTTTCCTCCTCCAACCGACGATTGGGAAAGACACTCACAAATCCTGAATCAACCGAGGCCGCCAGCAACGGCGGCCTTTTTGCTTCTGCGCTCACACTTGGCCGGTGATTGACACAGTTGATCTGCCGTGGCAAGCTTCCTGTAAATGAAGGTTCGCGAGGTAGTTCGGATACTGATAGAAGACGGATGGTATTTATCGAGAACCAAGGGGAGTCATCAGCAGTACAAGCATCCAACGAAGAAGGGACTCGTGACGGTCCCGGGAAGCGGCAACGACGATCTCGCGCCGGGAACGTTGAACAGCATTATGAAGCAGGCAGGACTTAAACGATGAAAAAGTTTCTGATTGTTATCGAAGAAACGGGCACCGGATACTCCGCGTATTCTCCCGATTTGCCAGGCTGTGTCTCAACCGGCCACACGAGGGACGAAGTCGAGCGCAACATGCGCGAAGCCATCGAGTTTCACCTGGAGGGGATGCGGCTTGAAGGCATGGAAGTCCCCGAACCGCACACCTATTCCGCTTATTTTGAAATTCCCGCATAGGCTCCAGCTTTTGCTTTTCCTATGAATTCTATGATGCAAGAAGAGCGTATAATAACGCTGTCGCGCAGACGACCCAACAATTTTCACCGGAGCCGACGTGGCTGCACAGTCCTTCCCCAAAACCCTTTGCTTTCTGTTCCTGGCGATTTTCCTATTCCACGCAGCGGATATTCGGGCGAGCGATCCTCTGCATACCGCCATCAACGGTCCCTGCCGAATGGCCTTTGATGCAGCAGGCAACCTGTACGTCAACGAGGAGTACGGCAATCGCATTCTGCGCATCGACTGGAAAAGGAAGGACGTAGAGGTGGCGGCCGGGAATGGTAAACAATGTTGCTTTAAGGAGAATGAGCAGGCGCGGGATGTGTCGGTTTACCGCGTTTATAGTCTCGCGCTCGACCCGCAGGGCAATCTGTACCTCGGTGGCCGGAACAAAACCAACGATGCCTTCCTCCACGTGGTTGATCACTCCACGGGGCGCATCCGGTCGCTTGCCAATGGCCGCGAGCCCATTTCCCCGGACGGTGCGCCGGCAATGGACGCGGACCTTTCTGACCCGCTGGGGATGGTGGCCTTCAGGAACGGTTCGCTGCTGGTTTCAGCAAGCACATTCTATGAAATCGTCGAACTGGAAGAGGACGCCGTCACCTTTGCCGGCAATCGTGAGAAAGGATTTTCAGGAGACGGCGGACCGGCGCTCGACGCCAGTTTCGGCGGGCCGGCATCGCTCGCTCTCGACGCCGGCGAAAACCTGTTTGTTGCCGATACTCAGAACCACCGCATCCGGCGCATTGATCTCAAGACCCGGGTAATCAGTACCGTGGCGGGCAATGGAACTGCGATCCCGTCCGGCGACGGGGGCCCTGCGCTAAGCGCTGGCATCGGCGATCTTTTGGACATCGCTGCGGACGCTCAGGGGAATCTTCTCTTCATCGAGAACAATGCCTATACCGTCCGCCGGGTTGACGCCCGCACCGGGCAGATTGCTGTATATGCAGGGACGGCCTTCGAAGGATACAGCGGCGACGGCGGCCCGGCAGCGAAGTCCAAAATTGATGCCTGCGGCATTGCGCTGGACCCTGCCGGGAATCTCTATATTGCTGACAAAGTTCACAATCGCATCCGGCGCGTCAATGCCCGCACAAATATCATTACCACCGTCGCCGGAAACGGCCATCCCAAACGCAAAGTTGTGAATGAATAGGGCGGGATGGTGGTGCATCGTCTTCAAAATTGCTGTTCATCCTCCCGCCCTGAGAGGCAATCGGAGCTACTGCGAGATAACCATTTGCGACGAATCGCTCAACGTCATGTGATAGGTCCTGAAAAAAGGCGACATGCACTGAAAATTATCGCTGACCTGGATTCGGACACTGCTGCCCGGCGCATGGCTGGGACTCCAGGAGGTCGAGACGGTAAGGGTGTTGGGGTCAATACCCTGCGGCGCCAGTGACTTTACATAGCCTTCGATTTCAGCGGCCGTCGCGGGGTCGGTGCTGCTTGACCCGCGCACCATCGCGTATCGGGTTGCTTCACAGGCTGCGTTGCTCACAAAATGGTAGGTGTACAGGGCGCGCCCAAAATCCATGACCCCGAACACGAACATGAAGAACACCACGATCACCAGACCAAATTCCACCAGGGCTGTGCCCACGTCATTCCATCTGTTGGACAGACTTTCCTTGATCTCTTTACTTTTCACGACAATCCCCCTCCAGTTATTTTTTTGAAGTTCACATACCAACGTTTCGATTTCACCATGTGCGGCACGTCCCCACGAGCCGGACACGGGTCTTCCATCCTGCTACTGACTTACCCGCATGATCTTCTCTCCCTTCACCGTGAACGACCTTGGAAATCCGGGATAGGAGAACACGCTATTCATCTGCGTCTGAGTGTTGACTTTGACGTATTCGATAATCCGGCTATTCGAGCAGTCGGTCGGCTGGCAGGTTGAGCTTGAACCGTTCGCGCAGGTGCAGTAGTGGCCTGGGGTGACGGTCAGGTGCGCAATATTTGGAGCATCAGCTTTTGCAGCCTGAATGATCAGTGCATCACTCGAGGCGGTGACCCTGTTCTGTGCGGCATACTGAACTCCGGCGTTTGCCGCATGGCTTACCACAATGCACGTGTTCGCATACCGGCCGATTTCCGTGATGCCCACCAACAGGGCAATTGCCACCGGAAGCAGTACGGCGAGCTCCACCTGGGCCTGGCCGGATACTGATTTGATACCCGGCCGGCGCCCCAAAATCCGATTTCGAAACCAAGACTTACCCTCAACTTCGTTCCTCATCCTTAGATTCCCCCTCCGTTTGAACTATTCTGACAAAATTGCGCTGTGGACCGGCGATGACCCGCCCGGCAGCACCTGATATGTGTCGTTAATAACGGTTGTGTTCGAGATCTTCACCGTATTGGCAATCAGGATGGTGTAGAGTGCGCTCGTACTGCTTCCGGCGTACGTAAGGTTCGTGGTCGGGAAGTAAAGCGTGCCCTGGATGTCTGTTCCGCTGCCGCCGGCGATGTTGCTGTCAGCGCCGGACGAGGGGGACGTCATCGATCGGTCCTGGAAAAACAGGATGGAAGCATAGGTGCCCGTCGATGGAGCGATTAACTGGCTTCTAGTCCCGCCCGTGATCGAGATGCCCTTAAAAGTGCTGGACGTTCCGGTAATGTAGAAAGTGACTCCACTGGCATGAACGTTTGCGCCGCCACTGACGTTCATCCCGCCGCCATTGATAATGTAGGTGCCGGGACTGAAGGTGACGTCTGTCGAACCGCCTTTGATGCTGATGCCTCCGCAGTAGACGCCTTGATAGAGCGTTTGTGAACCGCCGCTGATTGATACGCCGCTCGGGTAGTCGCAGGCCCCGACCGTGGGCGGTTGCAGGTAGGCCAGTGGATCACTGAATCCAGCGATACCGCTGACCGGTGTGGGCGACGGCAGGCAGGAAGAGTTGTTCTTGAATGCTCCCACGACGCCGATATACGTTGCCGAAAGGCATCCGCTTCCGTTCTGCACCAGAGCTGCGGTCGAGTTGCTGGAATTATCCAGGATGCCGCACTGCGAGGTCAGGTCGGAGTTCCCGTTCACTGAAAAAGCACTGGAAACGCTGGGGTTCAGCGCGTAAATGCAGGCGCCCGAAATCCCGGAGTAAGCCACGGCGCGCGTTCTGACCATTTCCGATTCAACTCCGAGGAGCTTCATGAAAAAGGTCGGCTGGCTTTGGGCAATGAGCACTTCCACATAGCTCGCATTGCCCTGGCGTGGACCGCTGGTCGGCGGATTGTTGACCGTGATGGTGGTCCCATTCACACCATCTGTAAATCCATTGCTCGACGCATCAGTCTGCGCCGCGGCAGTAACGTCTGCATAACCCACTTCAGCAGCGCCGGCCAGAGCTGCGCTGTCAGTCGCGGCCTGCATCTGCCGCTTCATGAAACGGAGATATCCCATGTCGATGGCAAGTCCCGTAAACCCGCACAGGACGATCATCGAAAGCGCCATCAAAAGCAGGGCTTGGCCTGCTTCATTCCTGGATCGTTTCATTTCCCCCTCCCATTGACAATCCCTGGCCTTTTCCCCAGTACGGCCAAGGGATTCGTGAGTACTAAAGCCTCAGTTACCTTCTGATTTTGGTCCTGGGCACCTTAACCATCCAGAACTAAATCGTGCTGCGCTGCCTCGTTGCATTCTGCGATGCATGGCAGGGAAGCATTAGAGCACTGTAATATATAACTATGAGATTGTCAACTCATCAGTGACGTCTATCTGTGAGTAATGTAGGTAAGTTTATTAACCCTAAATGGATATACATCTGGGCGTTAATGGGAGTGATGGAACTACAGTTCGCCGGTTTCTGGAACGAAAGTTCCATGGAAAATGGTCTGATGAGTTAATCGCCAGTTGCGGACCGTTGACCGCTCGTCTTAACTGGCCGGGAATATGCCTCCGGTGGTTTCCCTGAGCTGCGGCAATAGCTAAGATACTCTCCTTCGAAGCGCTGGAATTCGATTGTAAAGTTAACGGGTCCTGCCGCAAGATGCCCACCGGCTGGCCGGGATCTTTTGAGTTTAACCAGACGACCGGGCGTTGTCGTATAATGTCCTGGTTACTGAGGGGGTGGGGATTCGAGGTGGGAGGCGCCACAGAGCGCACATGCCGACACAACCGCCTGTTCTGCTACTCCTGGTCATCTTCTTGCGGGCCTCTCAAGCGCCATGGCGGGGCCTCATTCATTCGGCAATCGATAATTTATAGCCCGGGCTTGGCGCCCGGGGAAATAATCTTCCGGACGCTGGCACCGGTGCAGGTGGCGTATGGCTGAGAAAGTGGTAAAAAAGGGAAGATACGGCTTGCTGCTCGCGTTCCTGGTCCTGGGAATGGCAGGCACTATTCCGGCATTTCCTCAAAACTCCCCGCCTCCGACTTCGTCAGGCGCCGTTTCTGCCCCACAAGTAATTCAGTTCCTGAATCAGACCCTCAAGTGGTATCGACACCTGTCCGCCGAACAGCGGATCGCATCCGAGCCAGATGACCAGATGGTGGTTTACAACAACCGGCAGATTGCTGAGCAGGTGGTTCGGCTGGCTTTCGGCTTTGCCCGCGCCCAGGCAGATGTGCTCGCAAAGGCGGCGCCTTCCAATCAGGCTGAGAGCGCAGGCGCACCCGACACGCACTACCAGGCGCTTCATGCGATGCAGACAAACCTTGACAAGCTCCTTCAGGACACGCAGGCAGAGTTGGACTCGAATCAGCAAAAGCTGGCGACGGCAACGGGGAGAAGTCGTCGCGACCTTGAATCTCAGGTATCGGAATTGCAGGGGGAAGTGAAGCTTTTCACAGCGCGCCGTGATGCCGTTCGCAGCATGGTCGATTTTGTAAGCGGAACCAGCGCCAATAGCCTTGGCGCCGGGGGCCTGCGGGCGCAAATTGAGACCCTCGCTGCTTCCGTCCCGGAAACAGCTTCCAATCCCGCAACTGCCAGCCGCTCGGGTGCCGCGTCTTTGAGCCCCCTTCCGCCCACAGGCGCCACATCGGCTTCCGGCAGGTCGGACGTTTTCGGCATGTGGGACCTGGCGGGTGATATTTTTACTCAAATTCAAAAGATCCACACCATTGATTCCATCGTCGGGCAAACTGACGCTCTTACTCAGGCTGTGAATAATTTGCGTGCTCCAATGGTCACACAGCTCAAAGAGATGTCCAAACAGGGAGACGTACTTGCTGCCCAGGCTGATACGGCGGGTCCGGCTCAACTTGCCCAGGAAAGAGAACAGCTCGATAATCTCGCCGCAAAGTTCAAACAGGCGACATCGGCCGCCATTCCATTGAGCAAGATGGACGTCTTGCTCGGTCTCTACAGCCGGGGCCTTACACGCTGGCGTGACGCAATGGATAGCCGCAATTCGGCCGATTGGAAGAGCCTGGGAGTGCGGGTGGGGTTTCTGGTTCTGATCCTTGGGGTAGCAATCGCGGCGGCGGAAGTTTGGCGGCGGGCAGTGTACAGGTACGTCCATGATCCGCGTCAAAGACACCAGTTCCTGTTTCTGCGAAGGTTCGTTCTGTGGCTCGTGATTGCAATGATCATTGTTTTCACCTTTGCCGGCAGGCTCGCATCGGTTCTCACCTTTGCTGGACTGCTGACCGCCGGCGTGGCCGTGGCTCTGCAGAGCGTCATTCTCTCGGTGGTGGGCTATTTCTTCCTTATCGGGAAATTTGGCATTCGTGTTGGCGACCGCGTTCAAATCGGCGGAGTCACTGGCGAGGTAATCGATGTCGGGCTTGTCCGGCTTCATCTCATGGAGCTGGGGGGCAGCGGGTTCGGCGCGCCTACGGGGCGAGTGGTCGCGTTCTCGAATTCTATAGTGTTTCAGCCTTCGGCAGGCCTCTTCAAACAGATTCCGGGCACGAGCTTTATCTGGCATGAGGTCGCGATCACGGTGCCTCGGGGCGCTGATTTCGCTTTGGTAAAGGAGAGGCTGCTTGGGGCCGTTACCGGCGTCCTGTCGGACTATCGCCCGGAATTGGAGCGACAGTATCGCGAAATGCAAAGAACTGTTTACTCCGCCCCAGCAGACGGTCTGCGCCCGAAGATTCAACTCCACATATTGCCATCCTCAATTGAGGCCGTGATTCGCTTTCCGGTGGACCTGCGGCGTGATGCCGAAATTGATGAGCGGGTATCTCATGCCTTACTCGATGCCTTGGAAAGCGATCCTGGGCTAAAGCCACCGGGCTCGGAGACTCCCGCCATCCGCCTCCGGACCAATCTCTCGGCCGCTGATGCGGCGGGTTAGAGCAGCCTCAAGACTTCAGATTGACGATTGCGGCCCTTTGGCAGGCGGAAGGGAGAACCTGTCCATTGCAGGCTTCTGCCCAGGGAGGATAGAAATGCCGTCGAATTTGGAGCGGAATAACTACGGGAACCAGAGATACCCTCGGCGTGGACACTTCCACCCCGAGTCTCTACACCGGGCAGAAGACTTCCTGCGCCAGGGAATCAGCATTTGGACCGCGGCGGCGGGCTTACTTGCACGCTGCGATTTTTTCCTCAAGGTAGCCGAGAGCAGCTTCGAGCGAAGTGCGGTAATTCGGATGCGTTGCCGCTGCAAGCTCCTGCTGGACACGGGAGCGCGAAAGCTCAAGGCTTTCCCGGTCCCGTTGCCTTTGCTGCTGTTCGGGTGATGACTGAGGTAATTCTGATTCTTTTGATTCCGTGATATCCATTTGTTCTTCTACTGCCTTGCTAGTCCAACCTCTTGCCATAACATCTTAGTATGCCACAAAAAGAGCAATTTGAGGATGATGTTCACGGGTCGGTACTGGTTCAGTTTGACTGGGAATACAGGTTTCCATATTTTTCCGGTCTTGGGGGTGTCGCATGACATCCTCTAACCCAAAGCAGAATTTGATATACTCCAGCCCGCAATTTAGTAAGCAGCAGACAAAAAGAGAACCAAGGCCACAGGGGGCAAAGGCTATGACTATTGCGGCTGGTTTTAGGTGCGTGGACGGTGTTGTGCTATGCACTGATAGTGAATACTCAGGGGGACAGTATCAAGCAAAGTCACCTGGACCGAAGATATTTCCTGTACACCCTCTTAATGGTCGGGCGTATATTGCGGGATCTGGGGATACGAGCTATCTCAGTTCTATTGCGGCGGAAATTATTGAGAAAATCGGAGAAAAAAGGGTACGGGCAGAGCGGGTGAAGGCTGTAGTCGGTGCTGCTGTGAGAGACATATTTAAGCGGGATATAATACCTCTACGCAAATCCGGCGATCCGAACCCGCCTACGGTGGACATTCTCTTAGCCATGCAGGTTGGAGAACCTGCAAAATTGTACAGGGTGAAAGAAACAGGACGCATTTCACCCGCGAACACGAATCCTGTGTGTAGTGGGATGGAGTCGGGAGAAGCAGCAATAAAGGCGATAGCGAGTATTCTATTTCAAGATGGTATTACGTCCATTTACACCATGCCCGCAATTGCCATGCATCTTATTATTTCCACCGGAGATCATGCCATGTACTGCGGGGGTGCCCCGCAAGTAGTTGGCGTGTCAGATCAAGGCGACTACTGGGAGCATATCTATCCATCTAGCCAGCCTGGAAAGAGTCCGCTATCTGATATGTTCTTATACTTGCCAAGCATACTCAACGCTATTGCTGACAGGGATGACGAAGCGTTAGAAATGTTTATCTCGGCGATGGATGATTCAATCAAAGGCATAAGGGATGTTAGAAAGAAGAATTCTCAAGCTAAATGGCTGAAAAAGAATCTCAGCAAATGGACTTGGTAGGATTTACTTCCCTTTCGGGTGTTTTTTGGATGACATCTTTGCTGCTTGTGGCTGACTCGGCCTAGGGGGCTTCAGCTTCGACCCAATAGCTCGCTCTACAGCAGCGTGGGCAAGTTGAGCGGAGTCGAGACTTTTACGGTACTTGGGTTTAATCATCGCGGGGCTTTCTAAACGACATCATTGTAGCATATTCGATGAACAAACTGAATAGAGAAAAACAGACCAGCGTCATCACCGCACTAGTGGAAGGGTGCTCTATAAACTCCACTTCGCGCATGACTGGAGTTGCCAAAAATACAATCTTGAAGCTACTGGCAAATGTCGGCCAAGCGGCAGATAGCTTCCAAGACCGAGCCATTAAGAATTTGCATTGCCGTCACATCCAGTGCGATGAGATATGGCAATTCTGCTATGCAAAACAGAAAAATGTCCCTAAAAAGTTCAAGGGACAGTTTGGGTACGGCGATGTCTGGACTTGGGTTGCTATTGATGCCGACACGAAGTTGGTAATCTCTTCCATGCTCGGCAACCGTGACTTGAAAACGGCGATTATCTTTATGGACGATCTAAAGAGTCGTTTGGCGAACCGTGTACAACTCACAACGGACGGCCTGCGACCTTACCTGGACGCGGTTGAGGGGGCTTTTGGGTCCGATATTGATTATGCACAACTAGTGAAACTTTACGGGGCAAGTCAGGAAGAAGTTCGCTACAGTCCAGCGGAGTGTATTGGATGTGAAAGCAAAATTATCCAAGGCACCCCCGATATGAAGTGCGTGTCTACCAGCTACGTCGAAAGGCAGAATCTCACTATGCGAATGAGCATGAGACGCTTCACCCGACTAACCAACGCTCACTCCAAGAAAGTAGAAAATATGATGTACGCAGTGTCGCTGTACTTCATGTACTACAATTTTGCCCGTATCCATGAAACGCTTAGATGCACTCCGGCAATGCAAGCTGGAATATCTGACTATGTTTGGTCAATACAAGAAATTGTAGGGCTGGCTGATCGTGATAAATCAAACTGAACCAGTACCCACGGGTCAGGCTCAACGGCGCCCCGATGGCGCACTTCGGTGCGGCGTTGCCGCTGAGCGTTGCCTGCCACGCTTCTCGATGTCCGCGCCGGATTGGTGCTGCCTGCTGGTCGACATCAGCCTGAAGCCGGCGCACGTCACCCTGTGTGTGGACAGCGGGAAACTGCCGGTTGCGGAGGACTGTTCATCACTTGTGTGGCAATTACCATCAGGCCGCGCGTCCGACCAGTGCGCCCCCATCGATGCCCTGGATTTCCACATCGAGCAGGGTGTTTGGAGAAACGCTTTCGCCCGGGAGAGACACTTGCAAGTAGTTGGTGGTCAGCGCGACGGGTGGGCCGTTCCCGGTTTTGTGAAGGACCACCGCGCTCAGAGTTTGCCCGATCTGAGCATCGACGAATTGGCTGTGTTTGGCTTCGATCAATGCCTTCAGTTCGCGGACGCGCTCGTGGATGCGCCGCCCGTCCACCTGCCCGGCGCGCGTTGCCGCGGCCGTCCCGGGGCGGGCCGAGTATGGGAAGATGTGGAGATAGGTGAAGGGCAGCGACTCGATGAACCGGCAGCTTTCGGCGTGGTCGGCCTCCGTCTCGCCCGGAAAACCCGCCATGACGTCAGCGCCGATTCCGCAATTGGGCATCCGCTCACGAATGGCAAGAATTCGATCGGCGTAATGGGTGGTCCAGTAGCGCCGGTTCATCAGCCGCAGGACCCGGTTGCAACCGCTTTGCAGCGGAACGTGGAAATGCTGGGCCATGCGCGGCTCAGCAGCCACGAGTGTTATCAGCCCTCGGCTGACATCCATCGGTTCAATCGAGCTGATCCGCAGCCGCCCGATTCCGGTTTCACGCAGGATGCGTTCCACGAGACCCCGAAAATCAATAGGGAAGCCAAGGTCGCGTCCGTAGCTGCCGAGGTTGATGCCTGATAGGACGATTTCCTTATAGCCGTTCCATTCCAACTCGCGGACCTGCTCGATGACCTGGCCGGGATCCATGCTGCGGCTCTCGCCGCGAACCTGCGGGATGACGCAAAACGCGCAGCAGGCGTTGCAGCCGTCCTGCACCTTTAGTGTCGGACGGGTGCGGTCCCCAGCAAATACCGGAGCGAAGTGGAAAGTGTCGCCAATTTCCCCCACCAGGACCAGCGGGTGGTTGGCGCCGTGTCCAACCGCAGATGACCCGGCACCGCCATCGCCGGAGAGGACCTGCACCAGCGTGTGCTTGTGGGAGTTACCGATCACCCAGGCGACGCCCGGTAACTTCGAGACTTCATCGGCAGCGCGCTGCGCGTAACATCCAGTCACGAGGATCCGGCAATCAGGGTTGGCCCTGTGAATGCGCCGGATCACCTGGCGCACTTCGGCGTCTGCAGCGGCGGTGACGGTACAGGTATTCAAGACCGCGATCTCGCTCGATTCCGACGCGGCCTCGCTGAACCCCTTCGCCATCAACTGCTGCTTGATCGATGCCCCGTCCGCATGGCTCGCCCTGCACCCGAAATTGATGAGGTGAAACGTGCTCATGAATACCTGATGTTATGCGAAGGTGAGGGTGTTCGTCAGCATGGCGTGCCTATTCCGAGAAGACGAAAAGGGGGGACTCTCGTCGAGCTTCGGTGGGAGGCTACTGGCTGGGGTTGCGGTGATCGAAAACCAGACGGCCGGCCTGAAGGCACACGACACCCGCCTGTGCCCAGCGATTACCCCTCCGCACGCCGCACATGATCCCTTCCGGAAAAATGAAGAGGCGGAAGTCTGCGATCAGATCAAGCCGGAGCTCCCGCGGCTCGACGCAGTTCGAAGCATTCCCTGCAATAGACGGGGCGCCCCTGAGTCGGCTTGAAAGGTACCGTTGTTTCCTTACCGCACTGCGAGCAAACGGTGCTGGTTTCCACACGCCGATGACCTTGCCCGTTCAGCAACTGGCTTCTTTTGGATTTGCAAGGCTTACAGCGTTTCGGCTCGTTCTTGAACCCCTTGTCCGCGAAGAAAAGTTGTTCACCTGCCGTGAAAACGAATTCCGCTCCGCAATCGATACACTTGAGGACCCGATCCCGGTATTCCATGAGTTGCCCCCCTGCCTGACCAGTCCCTCACCTGATCGTCCCTCGCTCCTAATCAGGATTTAGTCGTGGTCATGCCTGGCCTTTTTGCGGGCTCTCTTCCGCGCCAAGGCTGCTTTGACTCGCTTTTTCTCTCCTGGCTTCAGATAAAAGGAATGCTTTTTGATTTCCTTGATGATGTCCTCTTGCTGAACCTTTCGCTTGAAGCGGCGGAGGGCGCTTTCCAAAGACTCTCCCTCCTGAAGTCTAACTTCAGCCAATGACAAACACCCCCATTTCCTAGTGAAATAAAAGACACACTTTTCCTCTGGTTACCAGAATTCTCACCCAGTTACCGCACGGAAGTCAAGGCCATTTTTTGGGCAGACTGTTTTCTGGAGTCTCTGCGCGGGTCGCCTCGCCGGCGCCACGCCGGCCTCACAGCCCTCGTCTTGACCCTCGGACCGCCATATGCTACGGTCAGATTCACTATCGATCATGGGTTCCGGCAGTGCTCAATGGCAGTGACTCTTAAGGTAGACAAGGCGAACCTCGAAGACGCGCTGGAGCACTCCGCCGGGTTGATCCTTTCCGGCAAAGTTATCGCCTTCCCGACGGACACTTTTTACGGGCTGGGAGCAGATCCCTTTAATCTAGCCGCGATCACCGAAATTTTCAGGATCAAGCGCCGTTCTGCCGATCGGCCCATTCCGCTGTTGGTCGCGTCGCTCGACCAGGCAGCCGACCTGGTGGCCGACCCGCCGCAACTCTTTTTCACATTGGCGAAAAAATTCTGGCCGGGTCCGCTCACCCTGGTCGTTCGCGCGTCGTGCCTGATCCCCTTAAAGCTGACAGCAAACACGGGCTGCGTCGGCGTACGCTGGCCGCGCTTTCCGCTCGCAGAAGCCTTGATTGCAGCCGTGGGCCGACCCATTACGGGCACCAGCGCCAACCTGTCGGAGCATTCCGCCTGCACGACGGCGGGCGAGGTTGAGGAACAGGTTGGCGACTCGCTCCCGCTCATTCTGGACGGTGGCTCCACGACTGGAGACAATCCTTCAACGGTTGTGCAACTCCAGGGCGGGCGGGCCCGCATCCTGCGTCGCGGCGGCGTCAGCGAAGCAGATCTGGAAGAATTCCTTGCCTGAGTCTCCCTTGCGACTGCGCCATTGGATTTTCCTGATACTGATTGCCTCACTTGCCGGCGCTGCCTTGCTGGAAGTGTCGCTTTACGAGACCATCCGGCGCCAGGCCGCCAGCGATGAAGCGCAGCCGGCTGCGGCCATCGTGGTGTTCGGGGCGGCGGAATATAACGGGCGCCCTTCACCGGTTTATAAGGCCCGCCTGGATCGTGCTTTTTACCTGGAAGAGCATGGCTTCGCCCTGCTGGTCATTACCACCGGGGGCAGCGGTGGTGACCGCCGCTTTACGGAAGGCGGCGTAGGCCGGGACTACCTCATCCAGCAGGGAGTCGCCGCGCGCAAAATTGTGGAGGAGACCCGCAGCGAAACCACCTTCCAGACGGTGAAGGCGGTAGCGAAAATTCTGAAGGGCCGCGGGGAATCGACCTGCGTTGTGGTCAGCGACGGTTTTCATCTTTACCGGATCAAGCGGCTGTTTTCTTCCCTTGGCATCGCCGCCTACACCTCGCCCGCGCCCGCAAGTCCGATTGAGGCCGATCCCTTTGCGCGTGCCCTCTACTCGCTGAGGGAGGTGCTGATCCTCAACCTTTGGCACCTGGGTTTCCACGTCTAGCGGCCTCCTCACGGCCGGGATGTGGTTCCCAGCACAACGGCTTTGCGAGCTCCCGTCACGGCGGGCAGACTCCCTGGCAGGCCGTGCAGGGTCCGGTCAGCGAGGATGGCGAAAGCGATGGCTTCCTTGGCGTCCACTGGAAGCCCGAAGGCATCTGAAAACAACAATTTGATTTCTGGCAACTGTTCACTGATGCGTTTCATCAGCAGCCGGTTATGAGCGCCGCCTCCTGAAACGATCAGCCTGCTGATGTCCACTCGAGGAAAAACAAACTGTCGCAACGCGCCGGCAACGGCGGCGGCGGTCAGCTCATTTGCCGTCCGAAGCAAATCTTCTTTGCGGGCGCCTGGAAGTCTGCTGAGGAAAAATCGCTTCACAAATTCCTCTCCAAACTGCTCTCGTCCTGCGCTTTTCGGAGGCCGCTCACGGAAAAAATGATACCGGAGCGCCAGCACCAGAAGATCCTCGATGACTTTACCGCGGGCGGCCAGTCGGCCATTCGAGTCATAATGCCGCCGCCCGCCGGTGAAGGCTCGCACAAGGCCGTCCATAATCATATTGCCGGGGCCGGTGTCAAAGCCGTATACGTCCTCCAGCGCTGCGCCCGCCGGGAGCACCGTGACATTGGCAATCCCGCCGATGTTCAGTGCGACGGTTCCCCGGCTCCTATCGCTCAGCAGGAGATAATCCAGCAACGGAACCAGCGGCGCGCCCTGGCCGCCGGCCGCCACGTCGGCTGTGCGGAAGCTGGATACCACCGTTGCGCCGGTCCGTCCGGCAATCACGGCAGGTTCAGCAATTTGAAACGTGGAACTGACCTTGTGGCCGGCCTCGACTGTGGTGGTCCCCTGATGGAAAATCGTCTGGCCGTGCGAGCCGATCCCGGCCAGGTTCCCAGGGGTGATCCCGGCTTTTCGGCAAAGCTCGATTGTTGCATCTGCGAAGAGCGCGCCCAGCAGGAAATTGAGCTGGCTGATCTCTCCGGCCGGAACCGTATGCCCAGCGGCAATTCTCAGCAAACGGCGCCGGACGCCCGGCGAGTATGGAATCGAAACAAATTTCAGCAGGCGGACGCGAGGCGCTGTGGCCGGCCCTGCTATGCGTACCAACGCCGCATCCACACCGTCGAGAGATGTGCCTGCCATCAGGCCCACCAGCAGACGCGGAGCGGCGGACGGCACAACTTTACGACTGGATTTGCTTCTTGAGTTCGGCAAGCAGATTCAAGGCTTCGAGCGGCTTCAGATTGTCCAGATCGACCTGTTCAATGGCCTGGACGACTTCAGAGTTCAAGGGAGTAAATATCATCAACTGCACGTCTTTGGGTTCGTGTTTTCTTTCGGTCAGCTTTCCACTGACGGCGTGTTCACTCTGCTCGTGTCGCTTCAGCACTTCTCTCGCGCGCTCCACAACATGGGCAGGAAGACCGGCCAGCCGCGCGACCTCAATCCCATAACTCTTGTCGGCGCTGCCGGGTTCTACCTTGCGAAGGAAGATGACGTTCGAACCGGACTCCTTGACCGAAACGTGATAGTTGCGGACGCCCGGCAGCAGGTCTTCGAGCTCGGTCAATTCGTGGTAGTGCGTGGCAAAGAGCGTCCGGGCGCGCGTGTGCATCAGCAGATGCTCGACGACTGCCCAGGCGATGGCCAGGCCGTCAAATGTTGCTGTTCCCCGGCCTATTTCATCCAGCAGCACCAGGCTGCGCGGCGTCGCGGTGTTCAGAATGGTGGCCGTTTCCGTCATCTCCACCATGAATGTGGAGCGGCCTCGCGCCAGGTTGTCGGAAGCTCCAATGCGAGTGAATATCCGATCGAAAATGGGTAGCTTGGCGCGCTCGGCAGGCACGAAGCTGCCCATCTGCATCATGAGGGCGATCAGCGCAGTCTGGCGCAGGTAGGTTGATTTCCCACCCATGTTCGGGCCGGTCACGATAATCAGGATGTCGGACATTGGGTTCAGGTAGAGGTCGTTCGGGATAAAATGCCCCGCCTCTTCCCTGGTCATGATGTGTTCGATGACCGGGTGGCGCCCCTGGAAGATCGCCATCTCGCCGTTGTCGGAAAATTCCGGACGGCGGTAGTTTCTTTCCGCTGCCAGGTGCGCAAAACAGGCCAGCACGTCGAGCTCGGCCAGCGCCTGGGCCGTCTGACGAATTCTGCGCGCTCCAGCCCCGACTGTCCGGCGGATTTCCACAAACAGTTCCCGCTCGAGCGTCTGGCTCCTTTCCTCGGCGTCCAGGATTTTGGCCTCGAGTTCTTTCAATTCCGGCGTGGAAAAGCGTTCCGCGTTTACTAAAGTCTGCTTGCGCTGGTAATCAGAGGGCACGATGTGAAGGTTGGCCCTTGTGACTTCGATGTAATAGCCGAAGACGCTATTGAAGCGCACCTTCAGGGAATTAATGCCGGTGCGTTGGCGCTCGCGCGTTTCGATCCCGGCGATGAGCTGTTTGCTGTTGCGGCTGATTTCCCGCAGGGAATCGAGTTCGGCATGGTAGCCTGGCCGGATGAGATTGCCCTCCGTCAGCAGCGCCGGAGGTTCCGGGTGGATGGCGCGATCGAGCAAATCGTGAACGTCCCTCAACTCGTCCATGCGCTCGTGAAGTTCCCGGTATCGTCTGGCGTTGAAGCTTTCAAGGTACGTTCGAACCAGCGGCAACTGCTCGATCGACGCCTTCAGGGCCAGCAGGTCGCGGGCGTTTGCGGATTCCAGAGATACGCGGCCGAGAATGCGCTCCAGGTCCTGGATACCATTCAGGACCCGCCGAACTTCCTCGCGAGCGATCGTGGTGGTGGAAAGCTCTTCAACGGCGTCCAGGCGAGCTTCAATTTCAGCGGCATCAGTAGAAGGCCGCAGCAGCCAGATCTTCAGTTTGCGCGCGCCCAGGGAAGTGACGCACCGGTCCAGCGCGGCGAGCAATGTTGCATGGCGAGGGCCGCCGGTCAGAGGTTCAATCAATTCCAGATTTCGCAGCGTGGCGGAATCAAGGACCAGCGAGTCGTTTTCTTGATAGAAGCGGAGCGTATCGAAATGACACAGGGAGCCCCTCTGCGTGTCGCGAATGTAATGGAAGATGGCTCCGGCGGCGCCGGCAGCCAGCGAATGGCTCTCCATGCCGTAGCCCGCCAGAGAGACCACTCCGAAATGGTCCTTCAACAGTCTCTCTCCGTATTCTCCTCCAAAAACCCACTCCTCCAAGCGGGTCTCAGTGATCGGTGGGTCGGACTCCGGAGAGAAATGAACGGAAGCGGTTGGGGCCAGCAGTAATTCCCGAGGACGCATCCGGACCAGCTCTTCGATCAGCCGTTCCTGGCGGCCCTCCCCGGCGATCTCCGTAACGCGAAAGTCGCCCGTGGACAGATCAGCAAACGCGAGGCCGATAGCGTCATTCGATTCGGCCACGGCTGCAAGATAGTTGTGGTCCCGCGGCTCCAACACCTGGGACCCCGTCACCGTACCCGGCGTCACTACCTGCGTGACTTCACGCTTCACCAGTTTTTTTGCCTTGCGCGGATCTTCAACCTGGTCGCAAATGGCCACACGGTAACCGCGGCGGATCAGCTTGGAGATATAGCCTTCCGCGGCATGATAGGGAACGCCGCACATCGGCACCGCAACTCCTTTTTCCTTGTTGCGGGAAGTGAGCGTGATCTGCAGTTCCCTCGCTGCGACGATGGCGTCTTCAAAGAAAAGTTCGTAAAAATCCCCCAGACGGAACAACAGCAGCGCGTTCGGATAGTGCTCCTTGATTCCGTTGTACTGGCGCATCAGTGGAGTGGAAAATTCGCTCATGGGTATGGTTGGCGGCGGATATTATACCGTGCTCAATGCTCGCCGGTACACTAGAGTTTTTTTAGTAGCTGGAATCAGGCCTTTAGCGCGAGCGTTCCCCTCGGAGCACGTGAATGTCGGGAAGTTGCCGATACTTCTGATCGAAGTCGAGACCATAACCCACCACAAAAACGTCGGCAATTTCAAAACCGACATAGTCCGCCTTCACAGGAACAACCCGGCGCGACCGCTTGTCCAGCAAAGTTACGACGCGGAGGTTGTGCGGCTTGTGCGCGGATAACACTTCCTCCAGATACCTGAGCGTGCGCCCTGTGTCCAGTATGTCCTCAACAATCAAAACCTCACGGCCGTTAATACTGTTGTCAAGGTCCTTGGTGATTTTGACTTCACCGGACGAATGTGCGTTGGAGCCGTAGCTGGTGATTCCCAGAAAATCGATGGTAACGTCGATATCCAGGTGGCGGATGAGGTCAGCCATAAAGATCCAGGCTCCCTTTAGAATGCCAATCAGGTGCGGCGTAGAACCCCGATAGTCCTTCGCGATCTCGACCGCAAGTTCACGGACCCGCTGCTCGATCTCGTGCCTTGAGAGTAGAATTTCAGGAGCTTTATCTGATGCGCCATGGTCCATTCTGGCAGTCCTCGCCGTTGACGGGTATCCGGGGCCTCTGTTAAAGTTTATATTGCTTTTGCAAAGGAGAATGTGTGGCAAACCATAAATCTGCTCTGAAGCGTCTTTCGCAGACGCAAAAACGCACTGAGCGGAACAGGGCCCATCGCAGCCGGATGCGGCACCAGATCCGCGAGCTTCGCCAGGCGCTGGACGCCAGGGACAAGGCGCGCGCCGAAAGCCTGCTGATACCCACGCTTTCCATGCTGGACCGCATGATCCAAAAGGGTGTTCTTCACCGCAACACGGCCGCCCGGTATAAATCGAGGCTGCGCCTGCGTTTCAATTCCCTGTCCTAAAGTATTTGGCCTGCCTGCTTCATGACTCTGGGTGGCGCCGGCTGCTGAGAAACTCGATTCAGCGGGTTGTCGGTTTTGGGTCGCCTGGCGCAGACGTAATTCGCCAGATCAGAAATTCCAGTAGAATAGTGGAATCTTTCCACGAGGATTTGATTCCAAGGTCTGCCTGGTGGATCAGCGTCAAAGCTTTCAGTAATTCCTCGTGAGTATATCGGCGCCGCGCCACTGGAGCGATTTCCCACGTGGCAAACGGGTTTGACTGCCGTCCCCACCCGCCTCCGAAGCTGCTGCTCTGTCCGCTGGACTTCAGCGCCTGACGAAACAGATCGCCAATGCACCACAGCAGCAGCGTTTCCGCCACCTTGCTGGCCACCAGCGAACGCAGAAACCCAAGCGCACCTCCGCATTGCCGATCGGCGATGGCGCGCAGCATCTTGCCGATCTCGTGCTCCTCCTGGAAAGTCGAGATGATCTGGAGATCATCCGGCTGCAGCTTCGTATTTCCATCGATCGCCGTGATCAGCTTCTCAAGTTCAGTGCGCATCCACAGCAGGTTCACGCCCTGGGGATTGGTGTCGCGCGATGAGCTTCCCGGCAGGAATTTTGAGGCGATCTCCTCAGCCAGTCTGGCGTCCATTTCAACGCCCGCGCGGTGCAGGAATTCTTTTGCCCAGGCCGCCGCCTGCCGGATCGAGAGCGGACGCATTTCCACAACCACCGTCTGCTTCTCCAGAAGTTGAATGAACTTGCGCCGGCGGTCGGGCTCAACGGCTGAAAAGATCAGAGTTGCGGACGGTGAAGGATTCTCGAGGTAAGCGGCAAGCGCCTTGGCATCATCTTCGTCCGCGTGCCTGAAGTCATCGGCGTCCGAGACGAGAAAATAACTGTGCCCGCCCAGCATGGGAATTTGTTGCGCCGTCTGCAACTCGCGCGCCAGCATGCCCGGCTGATATTCAATCTCGTTCAGGCACCAGGCCCGGGACTCCTCCGGAACCGCGTCGCGGACGGCGTCCCGGCACTCCTGGTGGAGAAATCTGTCGAGACCGCAATGGAAATAGACGGGAGCCAGGCCGCCTTTGCGAATCGCGGTAATGAATTCTTCAGGACCCATTATGCATTCCGAGCAGAAATTTCAGACTGCCTTCAGATCAGTTTACTTGGTTTTCGAAGGGATTGTAACAGGGATGATGAAAGGGAGGCGCGGAGTTTCGTTCTGCTTGACAGTGAAACTCCGCGGCTTATGCGATCGGCGGAGAATGCGCCTCATTCCGCGTCGGAGATTAGCGCTAATTGGAATCCGCTTGTCCCTTCTGGGTTGTCGGTTGCCGGTGCTCGAGCTGCGGCTTCGAACTCCCGATGCTTCCCGCCAGACCGCCAAGCTGGCCGAGCGCGCCCAGGCTTCCCAGACTGCCAAGCTGGCTGAAGTCAATAGGGCCCACAAGATTCACGACGGTGAGCTCCTTGGGTTCAGCAGCCACGACCGCCATGCCAACCGTCTCTCCGCCTTCCTGCATCAAGTAGACGCCGGTGGTCTCGCCCGACTTCTTTTCTTCCACGTGGACGATTGCTTTCCAGCCGCCTGACTCAAGTTGCTTGGTTACACCTTCGAGATCGGCTTTGCTGTATCCGCCCGGCTGGTCGAATTCGAAGCTTTTTACATAGATGCCTTTCAGCCGTTGGACCATGTTGGCCGCGAAGGCCTTGTTTTGTGACTTTGATGTGGCCGCCTTCTGTGACATCTGCTCCGCCGCGAGCTTCAGCATGGAACCGTCCAGGGTCACGTTCGTAACTTCGGACGCCTTGCTGGCCAGCTTGTCGAGCTGGCTGAGGTCCAGCCTGGCGTTCTGCGCCCAGGCTGCTGCAGCGCCAAATGCCGTCAGGCACGACGTCAGCAGCGCTGCTGAGAATACGCGCGCAAAGGTTTGCTTCCCGGTAAAACATGTCAATGTTTTCATGAGTCATCACTCCATCTGCTGTTTTAGATTTTTACGACCCTCCAGCGCTTGCGCGGTGACGTGCTGCGCCCGTACCAGTGCTGCATCAATCTGTTCATTCGTGATGCGAAGCGCCAGAATCGCCTGGCGGCTTGCCCGCTCGGCCTGCGCGCGCTTCTGCTGCTGGTGCTGGTATCGAAGGATGCCGGCCATCACCGCCACACAAACCACTACCGCCGCCACAGCCCAGCGCAGCACCGGCCCTCGGAAGAGTGCGAACCGGCGTTGGACGAGCGTCAATCGTCGGGGCTCTGTTTCCAGGCGCGACATCACTCGCTCAGCAAAACCCGCCGGCGGTTCTTTTCGCCGCAGCAGACCTCGAAGTTCGTCGTCAAGCGGCTTCATACCTTTACTCCTGCCATCGATCGGGTGAGCTTGGTGCGCAAAAGTTCCAGCGCCCGGTCGATCGAGCTCTTCACCGTGTTGATTGGAATCTCCATCACCTGGGCAATCTCGTGGAGTTCCATCTCTTCCTGGTAGCGCAGGATGACCGCCATTCGCGACTTGTCAGGAAGCGTTCCCACCAGCTTCCACAGCCTTTCTTCCATCAGCGGATCGCGCGTGTGGTCCAGCTCTGCGGGCTCCGGCACGTCTTCCAGACTGAGCATTCCGTCCGGCTTGGTGCGCCGCACGCGGTCAATCGAGCGGTGGCACGTGACCTTTCGCAGCCAGAATCGCAGGTGCGCGCCGGACTTGATGCTGCCGAGGCTGCGGTAAAGCTCCAGGAAGACGTCCTGCGCAACGTCTTCCGCCGTCGACGGGCTCTTGAGGAAATGCAGAGCCACGCTATAAACCATCGCCTGGTGCTCGCGCACGATCTCGGCGAAGGCAGAATGGTCGCCATCGGCGCATCGCGCGATTGCAGCATCAACAACCTGTTCGGCAACCCTGCTCAAATGCCCTTCCTGTCTATTCTCTATTACGCAAACGCGGAAGGGAATGGTGCAATTTTCTTCCAGCGCGCGGCTGGTTTTTGCGGGAGGCTAGAAGACAATGGATTATGTTTCGCAAGTGTAAATTGTGCTCAGTGCGCGAAAATGGGACAGCTTTTCCAAAGACCCTAAAATGGAGATAACCAAAATTCGCTTAACCTTTGCGTTGTCAGCAACTTGAAATTTTTGGAATCCGAATGCCGAAAATCCCATGCGTCTCATTTCGGGGTGTTTTGAGGGTGATAGCCTACATGTGTGTCGTTTGCTGACCTGCTGGCAGGCAGCAGGAAATCCTTCGTCGTCCCGATGATTTGCGGACAGGTCCCACAGGATGACGTGGACGGAGGGCCAGCACGGCGTACGCTCGGTGCATCGCAGATTGGAGATTTTAGAATCAAAAACCCGGCGCGGGGGCGGGGGCCCTCGCCTACGATGTTATCCCAAGGCGTCGGAGCCGGCCTGGGCCACCTCATGGTCATTTTCCACGGTTGAACCGCTCACGCCCACCGCGCCGATAATGGTTCCGTCGGCTGTTTTGATGGGCACGCCGCCCGGGAAGGTGATGAGTCCGCCGTTCGAATGCTCAATGTTATAGAGCGGGCCCTCGGGTTGCGAGAGCTTACCAATCTCGCCCGTTGGCATGTCAAAAAAGCGCGCGGTACGAGCCTTCCTGATGGCAATGTCGATGCTGCCCTGCCACGCTCCGTCCATGCGGGCAAAGGCCTTCAGGTTGCAGCCGGCGTCCACCACGGCAATGTCCATTTTGGTCTTGATGGCTTTTGCCTTTTCAATTGCCTTCCCAACGATCAGCAGGGCCTGTTCTAAACTGATGTCCTTGGTGCTCAGTGCTTCCATGCCAGCATCCTCCTTTTGAATTGCCGGGCGGGCGAGTTTTTGTAGCGCGGGCTTCATGGCCCACAGCGCCTGAGGATTCATCGCCCGGCGCGACATCCTCCATGCCCATCTTACGGGGAGTGGCGGCCGTTGGCAATCGTTCAACTTCCCGCCAAATCCCTCGCCCCTTGGGGAGAGGGTGTCCCGGCGTGGACGGGACGGGTGAGGGGTCAGTCGATTGAATGTTTGAGCGATTTGCAATTGGGTGATTGAAAAGGCGGATAATCGCTTACTGACGGCAGGATAAACACGCTGTAAAAACAATGCGGGAGGGCGAAGCCCTCCCCTACAACTCACCACCCATCACTAACCACCAACCACTGCCTTTTAACGGCTTGCGCTATGGGCTAAATTCTGCCGCTCCTCCGGAGCTCGGTAGACGGTAGCCGCGGACAGCGTTCTCCTGTCCGTGGGCTTTTACCTCAGTAAGGACCCACGGTCAACAAGTCATTGACCGTGGCTACCCGCTTAACAACCACCGCTACTTCCTATGGGCCCTTGCAAATGCCAGGGCGTGGGCGGTGAGTGATGCTGAAAAATTCCGGAAGCCGATCTCTGCGCAGGGCTCAGAATATTCGCCGCGCAGGCCACCCACCGCATCAGAGAGGAGCAGGCAGGTGGCGTCGTAGAGCCTTTCGCGGACGAGTTTTTGACAAAGGATACGGTAGCGATCAGCGTATGACGTATTTTGAAATTCAGGAAATACGGGATAATGCGGCTCTTGAACGTCAACGAGGTTTCGGGACTTCGGTGCGTCCTCTAAGAGCATGAGGTATCCAACCCAGGGGCGCGGCGAGCCCTTAAAAGCGCCCTCCCTGTACGCTGTGAGGATGTCGGTCGAGTTTCCCAGCGCTTCTTCTGTCCTGTTGTTGAAGTTGTTCCCAAAAGAGCCGACTTGCGACTTGAACTCCACGACTGCCAGAAGCGTTCCGTCTATGAGGGCAACCAGGTCCCATTCCTTTGAGGGCCGGAACCATCCTGGAAGCACCACGTGCTTTTTGTCGATGTGGATGGAGTCCGGAGAAAGCTCGCTTTCCTTGAGCAGATCAGCAACAATTTTGATAAAGCCATCGATCTGCTTGCCGCCGGTCACTGCCCCTCGGCTGCCATAATCCTTAATTCCGGTTTTGTTGCCCTGAGTGGTTGCCTGTTTCGTTCTGGTCTGCCAAAAGTACCTGACGGCAGCGCGAACCCTGTCATCTGGCTTATCCATTCGGCACGCTAATCTCCGTGGAGTTGAAGGGTGACTTTGCTGAAGAGACCCGCCGTCTCATTGGCGAGTCGGTTAGACGCCGTCTTACGGTAGTGCGGGTCGATCTCGACGCCAAGGCTGTTGCGGCCGCATCGGGCTGCCGCAATGCTGGTGCTCCCGGTCCCAAGGAACGGGTCGAGAACCGTATCACCCGCGAAACTGAACATGCGGATGAGCCTTTCAGCAAGCTCGACGGGATACGGGGCAGGATGGTCCCTTGTTGACGCGCCGGGCAGGTCATCCCACACGAGGCGAAACCATTTCTGGTAATTCTCTTCCGAGATGACGCTCATGACGCGCGTGGCTACTGAAGGACTGCGATAGCCTCCGGGCTTGCGCTGCATCAGGATATACTCGACATCGTTCTTGATCACCGCATTCGGCTCGTAAGGCTTGCCCAGAAAGCCGGAACCGTTCTCAACTTCATACGCTGCGTTGGCAATCTTGTGCCAGAAGACACCCTGCAGGTTGTCAAAGCCGAGCTTGCGGCAGTGCTCCTGAATCGAAGCGTGGAGAGGCACAACGGTATGGCGGCCATGATTCCTTCGGCGGGAAAGGCACACATCCCCGACCACGATGATGAGCCTGCCGCCCGGCACCAGTGCGCGGTAACAGTGTGACCATACCCGGTCCAGTTCTGCCAGAAAACCCTCGTAGTCTGAAACGTGGCCGAGCTGCCCTTCCGTCTCCCTGTACTCTTTGAGCGTCCAGTACGGCGGCGAACAGGCGACAAGGTGCACGCTCTCAGGCATGAGGAAAGCCATGCGCCTTGCATCTCCCGAATAAATCACGTGTTGTGTCGGGATTTGCCGGAGAGCCTGGTCAATCAAACGGGTTAAGTGGGGATCTTTGGCGATACGAGGCAGGGCCGTTTGGTGGTCTCGACCGATGTGGCCAATCTCCGGCGGAACAAAGCTTGCCATGAGATGGTCACCCTCGGCGACCAGGCCAGCCTCTTCAGCAACCGATTCAACCAACGGCCAATCAGGCTGGCTGAGTACCAATGCCGAATTCGCGTCGCGAAGCCTAGTTCCCATTTTCGCGTCCGATCCTACCTAGGTTTCGGCAGTTACCCCCACGTCTTTAGAATAATTAATATATCGCTGGTCACGCAAACAGCTACCAAGAATATCACAGATGGAAGGCTGTTCAGCGTGCGTGTTGTGACGGCCACGGGCTGCAATTTTGGTCTTGCTGTAGGTCTTACAATTGCGACGGTTTTATACCACTTGTGAAGTGGAAAGGCAATTGAAAAGAGCAGTGGATAGGGGTTAGTGGTCAGTGATTAGTCGCCCAAGAAAATTATGAATTCTGAAGCCGCTACAAAGACAGAGACGCAAACGGCGAGAGGGGCTTTGATGGAGGCTGGCGTAGCGGCGAGTTTACCTCGCCACGTTCCAACCTGATGGCGGCGTAAAGCCGCCGCTACGACGGCAGCACGGGTGCGCCGCTACTTCCAGGGTGGGAGGTAGGGCTTGATTGGGGCCATTGCCTTTTTCCAGTCGAACATCCAGGAACCCGAATGGGGCCAATCCCGCGCGTCCTGGGTGAGACCTTTCCTCCCCGGGTTGTTGAAGATGTACCATGCTACAGCGTTGTGGTCATCATTCTCCCTGAGTATGTGGTCGTAGAATCCTCTCTCCCAAAGTTTCCGGACGCCCAGGCGGCGGGCCAGCGCCGTGGCTACGCCCTTGAAATCGTGAAGAAGCTGAATCAAGTCTGAGTCATCAGACTGTCCAGCCAACTCAAGATGCACGTGGTCTGGCATAAAGCAGTAGGCGTGCAGGTCAAATGAGCTCGCGTGGCACTGCCTCCTCAGGAGGTCGAGCAGGAGTTCTACAAGACCGCCGCCGGAAAAGGCCGATCTACCACCTGCGCTGCAAACTGTAATGAAGTACCACTGCCGACCTAGATAGTAAGAACGTGGGAGCCGGTTGCGTTTACGAATGAAACTGGGCGGTGACATCGCAGGAATCGTAGCACCGTAGCGGCGAGTTTATCTCGCCACTTTCGAACCGGATGGCGGCGTAAAGCCGCCGCTACAAATAAAAGCACGAGGGGCGAGCCGCTAGGCCCACCCTGCATTGGTCTTGCTGTGGGTCTTGCAAATTTCCATGGATTTATACCACGCGCAGGGGCGAGAGGCAATTGAAAAGAGCAGTGGTCAGGGGTTAGTGGTCAGTGATTAGTGGCCAAGGAAAATTAGGAATTCTGAAGGACGGGGGAATATGACGTGTGGAGTATGAAGGATGAAAAATGCAATGGATAGTGAATAGTGGTTAATGATGGGCGACAGGCAAGTCGTGGCGGAACGCTGGCCCGGCTGGGAAGTAAAGCTTGAAACAGAAAAGGAGAGCAGGAATGACCTGCTCTCCTTGCTTCTCCGATTTCTGCTGAGCCAACCGGCTAAGTTACCGATGAAGAGCGCCCGGCAAGCCGAGGCGTGGGACGCCCCTCTACAGGCTGCCCAGGAGTTTGCGATATTCGTCTTCAGTGAAAGCACGGAACGTCTCCGTGCGGGCGTTTCCTGCTTTCCCCAGGTTAAGTGCCGCCTTGGCGGCTGTCGCTTCGTCTGGCGCCTCGGTGAGGATCACAAAATCGTATCGGCCCAGGGTCATATAGAACTGTTTGAGGTCCGCCCCCGCAGCCTTAAAGGCTTTTCTTGCGGCGTCAAGCCGGGCGGGACTCTCTTTGACTTTCTCGATCCCTTGCTGACTCCAATTGCAGAGAGAGATGTAGGTAGGCATCAGTCTGCTCCTTCCAGTTGCTTCCGCAACCACACCCCCAGGATTCACAAGCGAAGACCGGCTGTGTGATTCGATTCTCTCGCCGAGAGGAAATGGAATCAAGCCGGAATTACTCTGCCGGTTGGAGCCCGACCCTCCTGAAGACCCCTCACCCGTCGTGGTACCTCCGACACCAGGAAGCAGTGGTTAGTGATGAGTGGTAGTGAGGCGGGTTTGGGAATTAAGGGCGGCGGGGCGGAACCTCGATCGGGGGTCGCAGATTTGAGATTGGAGATTTCAGAATCAGAAAATGCTGGCGGCGGTAGCCTGGGGAATTTGAGATCCAAGATTCCAGATTCAAGGAGTAGCGGCGAGTTTACCTCGCCACGTTCGGGCCGTGATGGCGGCGTAAAGCCGCCGCTACGTGGGGGATGCGTGGGCCTTCTCGATGGCGTCGCCGATTTTGAGGCGCGCGCGGTCCCATTCGTCGGGATCGTGGATCCACATGCCGGGCGCGCCGAAGGACACTTTGCTCGGCTGGTAAGTGCCGTGCACAACGTGCCGCACGGCTTCGTCCGCCACTTCTCTGCCGCCCGGAGTCTGTGCGAGCAGCCAGAAATATTCGTAGTCCTGGCTGCCGCGCCGCATTCCCTTAAAGCGAATGCTGGCGGCCGGCTCATCCAGACCCATAGTTTCACCGCGATAGACCAGCATGCCGGCCCCATTCCGGTTGTCGTATGTGGCAGCGTACTGCCAGGCGCGCAGCGAATTGAAATCCATTTCCCAGATGTCCCAGGAGTCGGTGTGCTGCTTCCAGGCGAACCAGCTCAGGGCGCGGCATTTCAGCCCATCACCGTCGGTGATGGCGGCGTCATTTTCGTAGTACCAGAGCTCGATTCCTCGCTTTTTGAATTCCGCGGCGTTTTCGGGAGTGCAGTCGTCGAGGCCGAGGTTGGCAATGTGGAGAATGTCTTCCAGGCGCTTGGTGGTCTCCCTGGGATAAGAACCGTCCACGCGATAACGGAGGCGCGGAACGTTCGATTCCTTGAGAAGCTGCCCGAAGTAAAACATGCGGCCGCGCGACAGATCGTCATATGACTCGTCGAGGCTGTTGAAAAATACCACCAGCTCCGTTTTATTCCAGTTGGGATGCTGGTCAAAATGGGCCTGGTAAGCCTGAAAAGCGTTTTTCCAGATGGCGCGATATTCGGGCGTGGGGCCCTCGCGAGGCGGAGCCACCGGCCATGGGGCGTAGAACTTCCACTCTTTTCCGCTGAGCTGGATGCCACGCGGAATCTTGTAGAGGTTCCAGGGATAGGCGTCGAACGGGGTAACGATGTATTCGGTTGGCACGCCGTAGCCGGGACCGCTATATCCATATTGGGAAGTGAAGGCGCTGCCGTCGAAATATTTGGAGAGCCGCGCGTCGTATTTGCTCCAGTCAATCTCAACGTTGGTGCCGCGCACCTTCAGGGCCGGGGCGTATCCCAGGCAGGAGATCGCAATGCGGTGTTTGCGCGCGAGCTGGTAATACTTGAGTTCCAGCTCCTCGGAGAAGCTGTTGATTTCGGTGTCGGTGTGAATGCTGGGCTTGAGGTGGCTCTCCTCGGGAAGCTCGAAATCCCACACCTGAAGGTCCAGCGTCAACTGCGCTGACGCCTGGTCGCTCGAAATCGTGATGGGCGCGGAGTACTTGCCCGGCGGCGCGGCGTCACGCGAACGAGGGATATAGATGTCGACCCAGATGGCCTGGCTCTGCTGATCCTTGCCCACGTTGTTCAAAGGATCGGGCAGGTCGAACGGCATCACGTAAGTGTGCGGATAGAGATTGCCGCTCCAGCGAAGACAGGGCAGCAGACCGTCAGGATACCAGCCTGTGCCGAGCGTGTAGGTTTGCTTCGAGGGATGCTGGACATGCACGTACCATTCCCGAAACATGTCGAAATTGTCGAGCGGGATTTTGGCGCCAGACGGCCCGGCCAGATCAGCCAGCGCCACGTTCACGCTGGTCAGCTTGGCTCCGGTGCGCTCGATCACAAGTTGGAATGCCACCGTCTCATTGCGCGCGGCTTTCAGTTTGATGCGCCGCGCAGCCGCGTCCCAAACCAGATTGGACTGCTTGTAGCCGGAGCGGACGCCGTCCGGAAAAAGGCTGAGATTCTCTTCAAAGGGGCGGTTGCGGATGGGATCGACACGCACAGTGTCATTGATGGCCCAGACGTTCATGCCTGCATCAGTTGCGGCGTTCGTCGCGGCGCGCGAAGGCTCGTCAGGATCTCGCGGCATTGCGGAATCCGAACCACGCGCAAACGCCCGGAGGCGGCCGGCCATTCCGCCTGCCAACCCGGAAAGCAGCGTGCCGCCAGCAAGGAATTTCCGCCGGGACAATTGCCAGGAAAATAGAGCCATGCGACGCCTCCTGCGATCCGATCAACACAGCATAGCGCAAAAGCCACCAAAAACCAGCGGATAGTGAATAGTGGTGAGTGGCGGGCGAAAGAAATTATGAATTCTGAATTATGAAGGATATCAGCGCGATAACTGGTACGGCGGTACTATTGCGCGCAGGAATACCTGATATTACAGTTCACTCATGTTGAAACACGCAGATTGTCTATCGACGCAAGATCAGGAACGGGTCCCCAGGGTGCGCGAGGAAAGGCATACCAGGCTCTGGCTGCTGCAGGAATGGGCATTCGCAGTTGTGCTGGTCCTGGCGACGATGTATTGCTATAAACGGTTCTGGCTGGCCGGCGAGCAAGTCCAGAACCTCGCAGAGCAAGCTACTTCACAGGGCGTCGGGCATAACCAACTGGTTGCGCAGACGTCCCAGGCGACCTGGCTTGGCAAGTTGCAGGGCACGATTTCGAAGACTGCCAGGGGATTGAAGGCCATACCGAAGGGGACTTTGATCCCGGTGGAGATTGAGTCGGCCCGGTTTGGCGGGTTGGGGCAAGCCACGGTCCTGGCGCGGGCGCAGTCATACGTGTTTCCAGATGATACGGTGATGATTCCTGCCGGCAGCGAAGTTCTAGGAATAGCCATGCGGCACGGAGACAAGTGGGAAATCCATTGGAACTCGGTTTCGGTTCTTTCAGTGGGCGGCCGTCAGGCTGACCTCCAGGCGATGAGTGAGATCACTGGAAAAGCGGGCCTGTATGGCGCATCCCTGGTGGTAAAGGCGAAGTGACGGTAATCAAGCCAGGCTACCGCAAGTTCGACAGGCTGGGATGAGGGCGACATGGCAACAGGGAAGCTATTGAGTGATGTGGTCCTCGCGACTGCAAGCGCCCTGGCCGGAGGCTTGCTGATCGCATTGGCGCTGATGACGGCCTTTGTGGTGGTGGGGCAGGCACTGTTGATGGTCCGGCGCACACGGACCTCGCGAGCTAAAGGGGCGCAGGGCCATGCCGCTGCCCGCAGGCCAGCCAATTCGGGCGCTGGAGTTGTGGCTGATTAGATTAGCGATGAAAGACCCAGGATTTTACACAGCCTGAGCACGGACCATGTGGTTGTGTGAATACGGGGGCTAACGGTTGGGTCCCCCGTTGGAAAGAAGGCTGGGCACATCCCCTCCCGCCCAGCCTTGATTTTTGGATCGTCGTCCCGGCGCGCAAGCGTCCGTGGACCATGCGGATGAATCCGCGCTCTCTCGAAAGCAGGGCCATTTCCCTGCGAGAGGACCCTCAGCAACAGGGCCGCGGCTTATTGAGGCGTTGGCCCGCTGGCGGCGGCCACCATCATTGGGACGGGCCTGATGCCGACGCACTGCCCCGGATAATTGACCACTTCAATCCGGACAGGGGCGAGGCCAGCCCCGAGAAAGCCCAGACATTTTGCGGCAGCACGGCTGACATCGAGGACCCGGTTGCCGACAAACGGCCCGCGATCATTGACTTTCAGCACCGCAGATCTCAAGTTCATCAGATCAGTCACTCGGATGCGGGTGCCCAGGGGCAGCTCGCGGTGGGCACAGGTCAAGGCGTTCATGTCGAAGGGCGGTCCGCTGGCAGTCGGCAACCCCTGGAATTCGGCGCCGTACCAGCTTGCCACGCCATACTGGCTCTGGATCGAAGGGTAGGGCGTCTTGAGCGGATTCATTGCCGCTCGCCTTCCCTCGGATGGCGATGCGATCATGGTAAGGGCCGCCACCGTACACCCCATCATCAGCTTCCTCATTCGACCTCCGCTCATTCACCGCAGAAGAAGGCACTCGTCGTACCTTGTGTGCACGTGCGATCCACAGTGTCGAAATGATTCGTGCTAATTCGTGCTAAATAGCGGGACCCTTGGTGAGCAGAATAATCCGAGGCTACAGGTCTAACAATCCGGCGATCTCCTGAATCCAGCCGGGAATTATCCTGTTTACTACGTTAATCAACTGGTAATCAGCGGACCGGATGAGGGAATCGTGGTGCGGAAGTGGCTAAATCCATTGAGGTTAGAGGTGTACTCCGCTGGGGGCAATGCGGGGGACATTTCGCAGGACCGCGCACGCCCCTACCATCATCCTGAGGAGTCTCGTCACAGTTCAGCGGGACGATGGAGAATCTGCTTTCCCGTCGCCAGCGCTCTTTTCCAAAGGGCGTGGTAACGGTTATTCCCGAGCGTCGTATCTTCACTAGCCGGTTATGGTCTTACTGGCGGCGTCCCACACCGCGGCGGATTTATGGAAGTAGGAATAGTTGGCCATGTGGCAGCCGATGGAGGTGTTGTTGCCGAAAGTCGCGTCCTCCACCGACGGCCGGCGCGTTCTCACTGACTCGAAAAAGTTCCACAAGTGATGGCGGAATTCGCTGTAGCCCGGTGGATAGCTGTATGACGCGTGCTCTTCGATTGGCTTGGCGGTTTCGAGCTTCGCATCATTCCTGGTGTGCCACTCCTTTTCGTAGGCGGCGCGCATCTTCGCTGGAAAGCTCGAATCGTAGTAGCAGGGCCCGCTGTCCCTGCCATCCTGGGGCGCAATGGTCAGACGGTCGCCATCGCCGTACACCTCGATGATGCCGCGCGTGCCAAAGAAGCGGGTCACCTCATCGACATTGGTCATTTGAGTCATCAACACGGCGACCTGCAGGTTCGGATATTCGTAAAGCGTGGTCATCAGGTCCGGGAAGTCGCGTCCGTCTTTCCAGTAATAAAGACCGCCGTAAGTTTGCGCCCGCTGGGGAGGCGCGTCCAGGCCCATTACATAGTGAATGCCGGTCAGTGTGTGGACAAAAAGATCGCCGGGCAAACCTTCGCCGTAGTCTCGAAAGGCGCGCCAGCGCGCGAAGCGTATGGGATCAAACGGGCGCTTGGGCGCGTCGCCGAGCCAGGTATCCCAATCCAGGTTTTGAGGTGAGAGATCTGGCGGAGGCGGATACACCCACGCGCCGCAGGGAGAGTTGCGGCCCAGGACGGCTTCCGCAAACCGGACTTCGCCGATGGCGCCCTGCTCGATGAGTTCCTTGGCTTTCGCAAAGTGGATGGAACTTCGCCGCTGGCTGCCGATCTGTACAATGCGATTGTCCTTCTGCGCCGCCGCGATGATCTGGAATCCTTCTTCCACCTTGTGAGTCATGGGCTTTTCGCAATAGACATCCTTGCCGGCGTTGCAGGCATCCACAATGATTCTGGCGTGCCAGTGGTCCGGAACGGCGACCACCACGGCGTCGATCTCCTTGTTGTCGAGCAGGTCCTGATAGCGGCGGGTGGTTGGCACCGTCTTGCCTGTGACTCCGCTGATGATTTCATTGGCCAGCGTATGGCGGCCGTCATACAGATCGCACGCAGCAACGCACTCGACGCCTGGAAGGCCGATCGAAGTTTCCAGCACGCCGGAGCCTTCCATTCCAATGCCGATCATGCCAAAGCGGACGGTCTCGGTGGATGGCGGCGATGCTGCGGCATCTCCGTTCTTCAGCAGGAATGGCGGGACTGCCATCACGATGCCCGCTCCTGCTGAGGTACGCATAAATTCGCGTCGTGAAAAACCGCTCTTTGCCATGGTGAACGGCCCCTCCCTGTTTGAGATTCGGGAACCAGTGTTTACAGGCCTTGAAGTATGTTCGATTGTACATCATTCGACGAGGTGAAAGGCAACGGCGCTGCGAGCGTTTTCGATAAAGGCAATCAGCAGATTCTTAATGAGGATTGCATAGTAGAGTGACGGACTTCCGTAGCGCCGGTCCCGCCAAGCGGGACTGGCCCTGAAAATTGCCGCCGGGACGGCGGCGCTACAAACGAGATTGGGCCGGCGCGGTGCATTTTTAGCAGTCTCCGCCAGCCGGCCCCGTTAACCAATCGGATAAGTATGCACTCTGGTTCGAGCGCAGAAGAAGCGGTGGGCCACGTATAATAAGAGGTAGTCTCAGGACCGCGGACCTGGCGCAAGCCCTCCGCGGCAACTATTGGTCCGGAAATGAATGCCGATTCCAGGAGCGGCCCTCCCTTGACCCAACCCCAACAGGAAGGAAGTTTGCCTCGCGTCCCAGAAGGCAACCTCAGACCTGCAGAGATGCACGGGTTGCCCTGGACGCGGCTGGTTGGCCTGGAGAGCAATCTGCCGGTGCGCGTGTGGTTGCGCCGGGTGTGGGAAGCCATGGTGCACGATGCCTGCGAGGACCTGGCCGCCCAGATGTCGTACTTTTTCACAATGGCCTTGTTCCCCTTCTTCATTGTTCTGGGGGCCATTGTGGGCTATCTTCCGTTCACAGGCGCCTGGCCGCACGTGCTTACCTGGATCACCCAGTATTTCCCGGACGCCGTTCAGCCTTACGTCTTCAAAACCGTCACCAGCCTGACCCATGAATGGGGCGGCCTGCTCAGTTTTGGCCTGGCGGGTTCCATCTGGATTGCCACGCGCGCCGTTATCAGTCTGATGGACGGATTGAATAAAGCCTACAATGCGACGGAAACCCGCAGTTGCTTTAGAAGGCGGCTGCTGGCTTGCGGGGTTATGCTGGTGTTCGCGCTCACCTTCCTGACGGCGTTCGGGCTGCTGGCTTTTGGCGGCCTGATTGGCCACTGGCTGGGGACCCGTTCCGGGCCCGGCATCGCCTTCGTGGCGCTGTGGCATGTGCTGCGATGGGCGATTCCGCTGGCGCTGCTGAACCTGGCTGTCAATTTTGCCAACTATATTCTTCCAAACAGCAAGCGCCCTTGGCGCTGGGTGACCCCGGGCAGTCTGTTTGTGGTGGCGGTGTGGTTCCCCTCGACGCTGGGCTTGAACGCTTTTGTGCGCCACTTCACCACGCAAAGCGCATACGGCGCCGTGGGCACGTTCTTCGTCCTCATGTCCTGGATTTACATCACCAGCTACATTTTTCTGGTGGCGGCGGAGATGGATTCGGAACTGGAAAAAGCCGCCCGCACCTTTCACTCGGAACACGTCGCGCGGCGCATGTTTGTGGCCAGTTGAACACGACCTTCACCGGACGCCTCCGTAGCGGCGGCTTTAAGCCGCCATTTGCAGATGTGGCGCAGTAAACGCGCCGCTACTCCTGCACAGCGGCGCCATGGGATCGGGCGCGACCGTCATGCGGGCTTGAAGTCACTTTCCGAAGTGGACGACAATGCCGGCGGAATAGACGAGGTTGTTGACAGTGCCCTTGATGGGAAAGTACGCCGTAAAAGCTGAACTGGCGGACCCGGGCAGGCCGTAAGTGGGCGAGCCAAAGCGGTGGTCACGAGCGTCAAGCCGGACAGCCAGCATGTGGGTGAGGCTGATGTCGAAGCCGAAGCCGAAATTGTATCCGAACTGGTCATCCGACTTCAGGACCGTGCCGGGCACGCCGTTAAATCCGGGTGTCTGCGCCCGCGCCGAGCCTCCGCTGGTGGGCGAAAAGCGGTTGAGGTCAAGCCCCACCGCCAGGTAGGGCCGCACGCCCTTGATGGGCTTCGCCGAGTGGGCATTCGCATCGATGCTGATTCTCTGGCCCCGAATGCCATATCCAATCTGGTCGTTGGGCGTGGTGGAATTGATGAAGTTGGTGACCGCCAGATTGTTGCGAAATACGCTGTACGACCCTTCCGCGCTGAGGGTCTTGAAGATGGGATATTCGCCCCCGGCGGTAAAGTTGTTGCCCGTCCTGTAGGTTGACCCGAAAGCTGCGCCGTAAACGTTGTAATAGTGCTTGTCGTACAGCGTGGAGACTCCGCCCTCGATGAACACGCGATAGTCCTGGGCGCGCAGGGCCGCGGCGCCGGCGCCGAGAAGAATAACGATAACGAATCCCTGAAGCAGTCTGCGAATGCTCAAATGCGGGCCTCCGATCAACTGGGTGGTGCGTGTTCTGGTGATGCCGGGCAAAGAGACATCCTCGGCGGGCCGGCTTCTCCCCAGTGCAACGTGGGGGAATAGGAATTCTACACGCGATTGGCCGGTCCCGTCATTTGAGTCTAAAAAGCTCGTTCGGGTTTTCCGACAAAGCTGGATTTTGTGGGCAATGGGCGCAATGGCGGGCGGCAGCGGGGCAGTGGTTCTGAGGGATAACGGCGCAACAATTTCGAAGGTCGCGGGTGCGGGAGCCGCAGGCCGGAAGTTTATCGCTTTAGCGGGCGCCCTTTAGGGCCGGAAACTTGTGGACTATGCTGGCGATTCGTCGAGCCCTTCAGCCACCAGTTGCCTTGCCGGGCGCCGATCTGCCACCAGCCGGAGACTTCCTGCTGAAGCGTCAAAGTCAGCAAGTCCTGAAACGTTTTGCCTTGCCAGTGTTCGACGTCGGCGCCCCAGGAGCCGGCGAAAGACTCTCCCCGCTCGGTCTGGGCGGTCCAGTGGCCCTGCCATCCTCGGCTGTCCTTCTCCGCCCGCCAGGTTCCCCGGATAACAATCTCTCCAGCGGTGGCCAGCGACCAGACGCCCTGGGCCACATCGGTGTGCTCGGGAAGAGCGCTGCCTGCCCACGTTCCCTGAAGGGTCTGCCCCTTGCCGGCGGTGGCGATCCAGGTGCCGTGGATGGTCTGGGCCGGCTCCTGCGCGAACGCGCTGATGAAGAGTAGAAGCGCGATCAGCCGAACCACCACGGAAAACGACGCTCGAATGACACACCTCCAAAGGAAGCGCCGGGCAAGAAATTATGAATTCTGAATTATGAAGTATAAAGCGAAACGTTGTAAAACCTGCGTCTCCACGTGAAAACTTGATTCATAATTTATCATTCATAATTCATAATTGTTGGGTTGCGCATATCTAACTTATTATAGAATATCTAGTCGTGACATGCCTTCAGGAACCCTGCTTTTGATCGTTGCCTTTGCGGGCCTGCCACAGATCAAAGGCCTTTTCCAGCGTCGCTTCCAGAACGTCAGGCATGCGCTCGACCGTGCGCCCGAGGGAGCCGCCGGCCCCGAGACGATGCACGGTCAACTCGCTGCCGTGGACAGCCACCAGAGCCACGGGATGCACCCGGATGCCGCCGCCCCCGCCGCCGCCCTGACCACTACCGCCCCTTTTTTCTTTGCCGTCAGACTCGCCGACTCCGCCGCCCGCTCCGACTCCCAGCGAAACGCGGGAGATGGGCACGATGACATATTCGCCCATGGTGATGGGAGCGCCGACAATGGTTTCGGTTTTCGCCATGTCCTTGAGTTCTCCGATCAAACCTTTGAGAATCTCCTCTGCCGGATTCATGATTGCCTCCTGTCTCCGTGAATGTTTTATGTTTCCAGCACGAACGCCCTGCCAGGATTGCGTTCAGTGCCGCTGGGCGGCTGCAAAAGACCGCCATTGCCTGAAAAGGGCCCGGTGGGGCAGGCCGGTCAGGAAAAACAGCAACGCTTTGAGGACGCGATGCGGCTGAAAATGAAGCTCGACGAACAGGCTGTTTTCACCCCTGAAGTTCACCCGCGCCCCGGAGCGGTCTACCGGCTTGATGGACGTCAGCACGCCCGCCAGCATTCCGTTGAGCGCAGGGTCGGGCGTTGAGATCTCGATGTCGGAGCGGGTCAGATTTGCGGAGCGGAAAATGCGCCGGAGCAGCGTGGAAAATTGCCGCGTCAGAGCGCGCCGAATGGCGGAATCGCCCAGGCAGCGCGCGACAAATCGCCCTGTGGCACGGCGCTTCGCGCGGACCCTTGGCATCTCGGCAGCCGTCTTGGCAGGCTTTTTCTTTTTCACGCCTGGCGCTTCCGCGCTCAGCTGCCGGCCACGAAAAGGGACCGGCCTCCGGAAAATGGTGAAGCATTTCTGGCCTGCGGCGCCGGGCAGCGGCGTCTGGAATTCCAGCGCGAATAGCCAGCGGACCCTCACCTGCCGGTTGCGCGAATCAACCGAAATCATGATCGGGCTGCACACTACTATCGCCAGAATGACGGCAATGGCAAGGAGCACGATCAGCAAGGTTTCCACAAAGTGCCTCCTGGTCACTCCAGTAAGCTGATCTTCCAGCCTCGAATTTCTGCCCTTTCCACGATTCTACGCCTGTCCGGGCGCAGACACCATCCCGGATTGCTTAATGAGGATTGCATAATCGCGTGCCGGACTTCCGTAGCGCCGGTCCCGCCCAGCGGGACCGGTCCTGGAAAGTGCCGCCGGGACGGCGGCACTACAAACGAGCTTGTCACCCTATTTTGCAATCCTCAGTAGATGGGGGAGGCCGCGCCCCCAAGTTTCTTGTATTCCGGCGGCGGGGCTATAATACTCGCACCACGCCGGGAGTCGCATTCATGAAGAGGGCAATCCGCACGATCTGCGCATTAGTCTGCCTCAACCTGACAGCCTTCGCGGCGCCTCAGGCGATCGTGAAGCCGACTTCAGAAGGGAAAGAGGCCGCCATAAAATGGCTTGCTCTGCTGGACGAGGGCGAGTACGGCAAAAGCTGGGAACAGTCAGCGAAACCGTTCAAGTCGAGCATCACCAAAGCCGGCTGGATTGTGGGAATGACCAAGGCCCGGCGGTTCTACGGCAGGGTCCTCTCCCGCAAACTCGAAACTTCCACCTATGCTGCGAACCCGCCGGGATTTGTCCCGGGCGAGTACGAGATTCTGCGATTTGGAGTGAGTTTCAGGGCCCAGGGAGCAGCTACCGAAATTGTCTCGATGGAGTTGCAGAGCAACGGCAAGTGGCTTGTAGCCGGCTACCACATCTCGCTGAAGAACCACATTCGGGTGCGCCCGCTAGCAGGTTGAAGAAAACCCTCTGTACCAAGTCATCCTGAGCGAAGCGAAGGATCTGTTTTGGCCATTTTCAGTGAGATACAGCAGATGCTTCGCGGAGTTTACCCTGAGCCCCTTCACTCCGTTCAGGGCCGTTCGCAAAGGGAGGGCGAACGGGCTCAGCATGACGGGTAACTTTTTTCAACACCCGCTAGAGCTTCTGGATTACCGCTGAGGCGAATTCCGCGGTTGTATTTTTCCCGCCCAGGTCCGGCGTGCGCACTTTCTTTTCCGCCGTCACCTGCCCCAGCGCATCCATGATGCGCCGGCTGGTTTCGGGCTCGCCGAGATGCTCCATCATCAGCGCTGACGTCCAGATGGAGGCAATGGGATTGGCGATGCCGCGGCCTTCAATGTCCGGAGCGCTGCCGTGTACCGGCTCAAACATGGGCGGCCCCAGGCCGGTGGGATTAAGGTTGGCGCTGGCCGCGAGTCCCAGGCTGCCCTGGATCGCCGCGCCCAGGTCGGTGAGGATGTCGGCAAAAAGGTTGGAGCCGACCACCACATCCAGGCTCTCCGGATGCGTGATCATGCGGGCCGCCAGCGCGTCCACGTGGTAGCTGGCCACGGCCACGTCAGGATAATCGCGGGCCACGGCGCGCAGAACTTCATCCCACATCACCATGGTGAACTGCATGGCGTTTGACTTGGTGGCGCTGGCCAACCGCTTGCGCGGGCGGCGCCGGGCCTGCTCAAAGGCATAACGCATCACGCGTTCCACTCCCTTGCGCGTAAAGACCGATTGCTGCACGGCCACTTCGTCCGGCGTGCCCGGCTTGAAACGGCCGCCCATGCCACAATACTCGCCCTCGGAATTTTCGCGGACGAAGAGCATGTTGACGTCATCTGCCGTCTTGCCACGCAACGGCGGCTCAAGCCCCGGCAGGATTTCAACTGGCCGCAGGTTTACATAAAGGTCGAAGCCGAAGCGGATGCGCAGCAGCAGATCGCGCAGCGAAATGTGGTCCGGCACGCTGGGATGTCCGATGGCGCCCAGCAGAATGGCGTCAAAAGGGCGCAACCGCTCGAGCCCGTCCGCTGGCATCATGCGGCCCGTGCGCAGATAATATTCGCATCCCCACTCGAAGGATTCGAAATCAAGCGCGAATCCGCTGGCCGCGGCCTCGATCACCCGGACGGCCTGCGGCACAACCTCCTTGCCAATGCCATCACCAGGAAGCAGCGCAATGCGATGGTGTTTCGACATGCGCTCGATTTTACACGGAAACTCCGCATGCCGCTGCCCGCAGGCGTGCGCCGCCATGGGAGCACGGCCAAGCACCTGGTATCCTACACGGGGCTGGCGCCGTCGCTGTATGCCTCGGGCGAGCATCGCTGGGGCGGGCCGATCACCAAACAGGGCTCGAGCGCACTGCGCTGGGCGCTGGTGCAGGCGGCGCATCGGGCGGCGTTGAATCCGAGATTCTATGGTTTCTACCGGCGGCAGCGGCACAGAGCCAGCCGGGCGGCCGTGGCTCTGGCTCGCAAGCTGGCGGTGATTGCCTTCTACCGCTGGCGGCACGCCCTGCACGTTCAGGAGTCGCTGCCGCCAGTAGAAAAAGTTCGGGAGCGCACCTCGGGTGGCGCATGGTCAGAACATCGACCTCTCACGTCTGATTAGGACACTCCCGACTCGGAATCGACATCCTGGTCTTCGAGACCGGATAGATGAGTGAGCTTGGGCTCGCTGAGAAACCAAAAAGGAAACGGCGCAACAGCGTCGAGGCAGAAGTGTGGCTCCGCTCGCATCCCCCAGCTTCGGGTAAGGGGGGCTGCTCGCTCCGCCACTCAAAACAAAGCACCACGGTTTTTCCCTTGACACCGCCGTCACCTTCATAGATGCGCCAGCCGCGAACCTTTATCTGATAGGTGCGGAGATTTGGTGTAGACTTTGATGGGGCTAGGGAATCTTACGGGGCACTTCATTCAAAATCCCAGTCACAACGATCTTGGAGCCATTGGAGGCCTTGTGGCAAATGTCATACTGGTTAATCCTTCCATGTCCACCGTGGGCTACAGTTTTATTACGCCGCGATGGCTTTTTGTTATCGCTCAGGCGACGCCCATCGATCTGGTCGGCAATCCGATCCTAGTGGATGAATCGATCGAAAAGTTTAATCCCAATATCGTCCATCCCGGGGATATCGTCGGCATCGGTATCACCACGGGCAACTGCATTCCTGGGTACCGGGTATTAAAGGAAGCGAAGTCTCGTGGTGCGACGGTCATTATGGGAGGGATTCACACCACAATTTTCCCTGAGGAACCTCTGAAAATGGGCGCGGACGCCGTGGTGACCGGCAGTGGGGAGGCTGTGTGGAGTCAGGCTGTCAAGCAGGCTCTGGAGAATCGTTTGCAGCGGAAGTACGCGGGCGGGCGAATCGCCGGAGAGGATATGCGCAAAGCAAGATGGGATTTGCTTGATGCCGCCAAGTACGTTTTCCCTTCCGTTCAAACTGTGGCGGGGTGTCCGGAGAACTGCAGCTTCTGCTCCGTCTGGGTGACGGAAGGGCGCAGACCCCGGCAGCGTCTAAGCGAAAAGGTCATTGAGGAAGTAAATGAGCTGCATGACCTGGGTTTTCGATATATCGTCTTCGCGGACGACAATTTCAACCCGGCGACCCTGGGAAGAATCGCACGCGAGCCCGGTGAAAACAAGAAACGTGAGTTCGAGAAAATCCGCGAGGAGCGTTTGAGGTTCTTTGAGGAATACGACTGCTCGGTGCCGAAAGACATGTACGCTTTTGCCCAGATGACAACCGAGGCGACAACCGATAAAGAATACCTTCAGGCGATGTACGAGAAGATGCGGATCAGAGTGGCGCTGATCGGAGTGGAGTCCTTTTCAGAAGAAGGATTGCGGAGTGCAGGAAAGCTGTGGAACCCGGTCGGGGAGAGAATGGTCCAGGCCATCCAGAAGATCCAGGACAGCGGCATTTTCGTTTTGAGCTCGATCATTTGCGGCCTGGAATCCGATACGATCCAGACCATCCGAACCATGAGGAATTTTGCGAAGGAGTCGGGCACCCTCTTCGCTCAATTCACGGTCTTTAACCCCTACCCCGGTACCAAGGACTTTTATGAGATGATGAGCGACCGGAAGAATCTTGCCAGGCCGGACTTCCATCCCAAACATAAGGCTCAAATCCTTTATGATGACTACTGGCTGAAACCGCTGAGGCCTGTTGACATCATCAAGCATCCCAACATTACCAAGAGTGACTTGCATACCGAGAATAAGAAATGCTGGGACGGTTTTTACTCATTGAGCGAAAGTCTCAAACGGACCCGGAGCGGAGCGGCCAAAGGATGGTCCATGCCCGCAAGGCTGACGTATCTCCTGGTCTGCCTGCTGTTCAAGCGAGCTTACGCGGGATACGGAATGGCGGCAGACAGCGTTCGAAGAAAGAAAAACGGGACGGTCACCAAACTGATGATCAAAGCCGCCGTGGGTGCCTTTAACCGCTATCACCGCGAGAAACAAATGCGGTTGAAGATGCGCGTGATTCCCACCACGCGGCCCGCCGCAGACGGCGCTTTTGGCCGCAGCGTAGATGCTGCTTTTGATGCCCGGCCAATTGCCGAAGAGTCTGGTTTCGAGTAAGGACCAGAGTTCGGCGCCAAGGAGGGCAGAACAACACATGTACGCGGGACAGCCAGGCTTGCCGGCCTGGTCCTGGGCATAATCCTCTTTAAGATGATCTCCGACATACTTCGGAAAGTTCAGATTAAGGGGCGACTCGGCTCCGCACGGATTTTTTAAAAAATTTCAACTTCACGACTTAACGGTTTTCCAGTGCCGCGTACAACTATTTGCCGCGGGTGGCGGGTTATTCGTGGGCGCGCTGGGATTTTACGGGCGCCTGGTAGCGCACGTTCAGGTAGGGAGTTTCGAGGTGCTTCTGCCCTTCCAACTTTGACGTCAGGCAGCTATCGAGAATTCCGCTCACCATCAGGGTCCGCTCCACCGGATAAGGGGCTTTGCCGGTTCGGAACATCTCCTCGATTTTGCTCACCAGGCAGGCACCCCCGGTCCCGCTGCTTAAAAGTGAGCCCGCTCCCCCTGTGGTGGTAATCACAAATGACCCACTAATTTTCCCGCCCGAGAAGTCAACCGCATTCGGCCATATCTTTTTATTATTCGCCGGAGCTGCAAAAACCACCACGGCGACAACCGCGAAGAGGACCGGAAAGACGTACTTAGCTGTAGAGGAAAGTCTGAATCCCATGAGTGATTCACCTCCGAAAGAATAATGTCCCGGCGCCCATCGCCCCGCTATTCGTAGATTTCCGCGACTGCAGTGGAACCGGTAAATAACACCCGCCCATCGGCCAGCCGGGTGGCGCGCCTGTCCGCACGGTCCACATTGGGACCGCCGGTGATGGTAAAGCTGGAGGCCGCCGGGTCGAACAGATCCGCCGTTGAGCCGACGACCAGCACTTTCCCGTCCAGAAGCAGCGTCGCGGAATGCTGGTACCGCGGCTCGCTCATCTTCTTTTCCGAGGAATAGCTCGAGGTGGCGGGATCGAAGACCACTGCCGTGTCGTAAATCAAGCCGTCCAAGTTGCAGTCGTCTTCGAATGCGCCCCCAGCGATCAACACTCGCCCGTCATTCAGCGTCGTGGCAGTGTGCTCCGCTCGAGCGCCTGGCAGGCTGAGACCGGCGCTGAAACTTTTGCTGGCTGGATCGAAGATGGCGGCCCCATCCTGCGTACCGGGGCAACTATCACTGTAGCCGCCAACCACCAGGACCCTGCCGTCGAGAAGCACACTCGCAGTGTGCCATGCCGCTTTATTTGGCATGTCTCCCGCCCTGGTGAAGGTCTGGGCAGTCGGGTCATAAATTTCCGCGGTCGCCACAGGATAAAATCCAAAGGCATCCGGGCCTGCTTGCTGGCCGCCGGCAATGAGCACTCGCCCGTCTCCCAACAGTGAAGCCGTGTGCGCACCCCGTTCCGCCACCATGTTTCCAACCTGGGTAAAGCCGCCGGTAGCGGGATCGTAAACCTCCGCGGTGGCGTTACGACCGCCGGTGACCAGCACCGTACCGTTATTCAGCAGAGTGGCGGTGTGGCCGGCCCGGGGGGAGGACATCGAGCCGGTCGCGGTGAAGGTCTCGGTGGCCGGATCGAATAATTCGGCGCTCGATAGACTATGACTGGAAGAACCGTCAACGTTTATTGAGATACCTCCCGCGATCAACACCTTGCCGCTGGGCAGCAGGGTGGCAGTATGGGCATAGCGCGGCTCCAACGTCGATGAGTTCAGCATCCTGAACCCATGGTCGGTTAAGATGACTGCGGCTGTCGCGGCCTTGGAAGGGTCGGCCACGGAGCGTGCGGTCACGTGGAAAGGGCCGCCGCTCATCGGCGCGGAGTAAACCCCGGCATCCGTGATGGTCCCGCCGGCAGACCCTTCCTCAACAGTCCAGGTCACATCCGTCACCACCGTCCCTTCTACGACGGCGGTGAACTGCTGTTGCCGTCCGAAGCGCGCCCCGGCGGTCGCAGGCAGGGACACGCTGACCGCTTTCACGGTGACCAGGGCGCTGGAGGACTTGCTCGGGTCGGCGACGCTGGTGGCGACGACATGAACGTCCATCGCCGCAGCCGGCGCCTTATACAAGCCAGCCGGCGTGATGGACCCTGCCGCGGCGCCTTCCTGAACGCTCCAGGTTACAGCTTGATTGCCGCCTCCAGTCACGCTGGCCGAGAACTGGAGGGTATCGCCCTGATCCACCGAAGTGGCTGCGGGTGAGACCTTGACGCTCACCGGAGCGGGTGTGCTCGGGTTGCTCGTTGAGTTCGCGGACCCTCCACCGCAGGCGGACAGCATGCCTATGGCAAGGAATGTTAGGGCCAACAGCGATGCTCTAGGGCTTGCCAGTTTGCGTCCCGGTACGCGGACCCTCTGTCTCGGTCTGGTGCTCATCGTTGTATCTCCTTTTTCTCAGATCAGCCTCTTCGACATATCCAGCTCGCTCTGGCCACCGCCGGCTGTGACCGTCACCTTCACATCGGGAAAAAGCGTTGCTGTAGGACTCTCGCGAGGGCAGCCATTTTGGACTGGACATACCCGTGAGTAATCCCGTCGAAGGATTTCGGTCGTAAGAAATTGAGACGGACCTGATTCAATTCAGGCGAACTTGATTGTTTTGCAATAGCCCTCCCCACGGCACAATCCAAATCCATTTTCGGAGTGCTGCCCGCAATACCGCTGACAATGAGGCCCGCCAGGAAACGGGTCAATGGATCGCATCTGACGAGTAACTGAAAAAAATCTGACGGGCTAATCTATTGATAAATAGAGGGTTGGGCTGAGCATGGGTCTCGTTGGCGGCTCTTGAATTCTGTTTATTTTGGTGTTAGAGTGGGCGCAAACGCTTTTTTACCCATGCCATCCTCCTTTCAGGCCCGGCGGATCAGGTTCGGCCACTTTGAAGTTGACTTGCATTCCCGGGAACTGCGCAAGCACGGGTCTAAAATCAGATTGCAGGAGCAGCCGTTCCAGGTGCTGGCAATCCTGCTGGAGCGGCCGGGAGAATTAGTCACCCGTGACGAGCTGCGCAGGAGGCTCTGGCTCCAGGACACGTTTGTAGACTTCGATGTAGGGTTGAACACTGCGATCAAGAGATTGCGCGACGCGCTCAACGAAAAGGCCGGAGGGCCGCGTTACATTGAAACCTTGCCGCGCCGAGGGTATCGATTAATCGCCCCAGTCGAGATTGTCGCTCCAGCCTCCTTACAGGCTGTCCCTCCGGTCATGGATAATGTTCCGCGGGTCGAACCGCCCGTCACTCAGAGCGGCGCAGAAAAAAGACGGTCCTTGCGACCGCTGTGGGTGGGCGCTTTTGTAGTGGCCGCGTTCCTCGCTATCCTTTTCGGATTAAATGTCGGAGGATTCCGAAAGGCCCTCACCCATAGACCCGGCGGGCCACGCATTCATTCTCTCCTTGTACTACCGTTTGAAAACCTTACCGGCGACCCCGCCCAGGAGTATTTTGCGGACGGGATGACCGATGCCTTGATCACGGACCTGGCAAAAATCCGAACCTTGCGGGTTGTTTCACGAACCTCGGCGATGCGCTACAAGAAGACTACTTTACCGCTCGCGAAGATTGCGCGCGACCTGAACGTCGATGAGGTGGTCGAAGGCTCGGTGGCGCGGTCAGGAAACAGGCTTCGCATTACCGCCCAGTTGATCGAGGTTGCAAATGATCGCCATATATGGGCCGAAAGCTACCAGCGTGACCTGAAGGACGAACTCGGTTTGCAGGATGAAGTGGCGCGCGCCATAGCCGGGCAGGTCCAGGCAGAGGTCTCTCCGTAGGAACGCGTGCTATTCGTGGGCGCGCTGGGATTTCACAGGCGCCTGATAGCGCACGTTCAGGTAGGGAGTTTCGAGGCGCTTTTGCCCATTGTACTTTGACGTCAGGCAGCTATCGAGAATTCCGCTCACCATCAGGGTCCGCTCCACCGGGTAAGGGGCTTTGCCGGTTCGGAACATCTCCTCGATTTTGCTCACCAGGCAGGCCGAATAGGTCACGTTGGGATTGGGGGAGAGAAAGAACTGCGTGGACTGAATCTGCGGCATGCCTTTCACGCGAGCGGCAAAGTTGAAGTCCGCGATGGCGCCGTTCAGCATCAGCAGCGTGGTGCGCAGGCCGTCGTTGTGCTCTATAAAATAGGCCCACGGGTCTTTCACCAGGCCTTCCAGCGTTCCGTTGGCCAGCAGGTCCTGGGTGCGACCGTCTTCAACGGTTAGGCCTTGGGGCGTGTCGCTGCGGGAGAGCGCGGCTTCGAGAAGGTCTCTCGACCATCGCCCTTCCCGGCCCGCTTTCCACACCGCATCGCCGGTGATCAACTGCACCGACTTCACTCCTGTCTCGCCGCCCTTGCGGCGTTCGATCATGCACTGCATACCTTCGAGCGCGTGGTAGTCCATGGCGTCCGAACCGCCCTCGCCCACCATCAGCGCCTCTTCAATCTCACAGCCCAGCGGCAGCTCGATGTCCGGCAGGCGCCAGGTGACTGGCAGGCTCGAGCCGGCCAGCATCGGGAACTTCATCCTGTGCCCGGCTGCAACCATCCACTGCGCTTTCTTGAAATCGTAGGAGAGGTTCTTGTCATTGTAGACGGGAACCACGCGCCCGTCCTTCTCGAACACGTCCACAACCTGCTTGAAGAACTCGTACCGCGGGTAGAGGATTTGTCCCTTTTCGTTCCGCGGATAGTTGCCGTGCTCGCCTATAATCAGCACCGCGTCCACGGCCAGCTTATCGCCACCGCACCGCAGCGCCTCGGCAATGGTGGGATAGACGGTAAAGCCGAACTCCTTGGCGCGCTCGGCGCTCAGATCGTTTTCGGGCTTCTGGTCAACGTAAAGCGCCACCACCTTCATGTCCGGGTGATGCCACTCGCCTGCATGCGGATAGCCCACCAGGAAGCGGTCTCCGATATGCTGGGCGTGCGACAGATAATAGTAAACGGTTGCTATGACGGCGATGCGCTGTGGCATGGCGCCTAGGTCCTCCAGAAAGTGGATTCTTTTGTTGACTGGTAGCTGATTTTCAGGTGGGGCGTTTCATAACGCGCCTTGCGATAGAGGCTTTCCATTCCAGCCGCCGTCAAGCCCGTGGTCAGCAGAGTGCGTTCCACCGGGTAGGAGGTGCGGCCGGTCAGTATCATCTTTTCCATGTGATGCACCAGCGGGCTGAAGAAATTTGCCAGCGTCGTGCGGCCGGGCGGCATGGGCAGATACATCTGCGTCGAGAAAATACCCGGGCGGCCGTCAATGCGGGCGGCGAAGTTGAAATCCTGCACGAGGCCGTTCATCAGCATCATGGTGCACCGCACGCCGTCCAGGTGCTCGTAGTGATAGGCCACGGGGTCCTTCACCAGCCGGCGCATCTCGTCGTCTGTGGGGTAGATGTCGTTGAAGGTTGGCCGGGCGGGTGTGAGCGTGTGGCTTCGGCAGAGGGCCGCTTTCATCAGGTCTTTTGACCAGACGCCTTCCTGATACGCTTTCCAGAAATCCTCTCCACGATAAGCTTGGAGCCATTTCACGCCTTGCTCGCCGCCCGTGCGCCGTTCCACCATGCATTGCAGCGTTTCAAGGCCATGGAAATCGTAGCTATCCACTCCACCGTATGCCACGCAAACCGCCTCTCGCACCCGGCCCTCGGACGGCATTTCAAACGACGGCGTGCGCCAGGTGACCGGCAGGCTCGAGCCGGCCATAAACGGAAATCCCATCTCGCGCGAGGTGTCATACATCTTCCGGGCCCAGTCCCAGTTCCAGGAAAGGTGCTTGTCATTGTAAACAGGCACAACGCGGCCGCTGGATTTGAACACCTTTATGATCTGCTCGAAGAACTGATAGCGGGGGTAAAGCGTCTGGTGTTTTTCATTCTGAGGATAATGGCCATGCTCGCCGACCAGGAGCACGGCATCCACGGCCAGCTTGCTGCCGCCCAGTGTGAGGGTCTCCTCGATGGTGGGGTAAAGCTTCATGCTGGGAAAAAGTTTGGCCCGCCCGCGGCCCAGATCGTCCTTGCCCACCTGGTCAACGTACAGGCCCACCAGGTCCATGGGCGGGTGATGCCACTGGCTGTTCCAGCCGTACCCAAACAGGAAGCGGTCCACAATATGCTGCGTGTGAGAATATTTGAAGTAGATGGTGGTGACCGCAGCAATCTTTGGCCGGGCGTTTCCCTTTCCCACGCCGGCAACAACTTTGGCCCATGCCTTGGGTCCGGCAGCGGAGGCCAGCATCCCCGCCAACCATTCACGCCGAGTCATCATTGAACACTCCCATGGAAACGTGACCGGATCGGTCCTGAACAAGCTGGATCGTCTTCAGAGGCTTTCGCGAAATTGCCGCGCAAGTTAAACAGCAAACTACTACAGCCTTAGGCAACCTGCAACTGTATTTTGGGGCCGGAGAGAGCCGGTGGATATCAATCGGAAGGCGGGCCGGGGCCGCTTTCGAGCTTAAATGATGGGTCCAGATTACGACGGCTGGTTTTTGGCGAGAGGCGGATGCTGTGCCAGCAGCCTTCTCATAGGTTCGCCAACAGAGGTCAGGAGAAGCACGCCAATAACAATGGCCATGGCGTCCCTCTGGGTTTGCATCAATCCCAGCGTAACGAGAAGGGACGTAGCCAGTGAAGCCGGCTGGCTTGCGTAAAGAGCCTGGGTGATCCCTGCGGTCAATGCGGCTGCGATGGCCGACGCCCACAGCCTCTGGGAGGAGACGTATCCGAGCGCCAGTATGTTCGGGCTGTGCCAGGCATTCAGGACCCACAACATGAAAAGCCCGGAGCCCAGCGCCACCAGGTGGCCTGTGATGATGTTGTAGGGTCGCGAGGACCTGGATCGCGGCAGTTCAACCTGCTCATACGCCGTAGGGCCCAGGCTCGCGAAAATGTAGGGCCCATGCGTGATCCAGGCGATGGCAGCAAGGACCAATATCAGCGCGCCTTCGCCCAAGGTTGAAATAACAAGGTTCTGCTTCCGCGATAATGGCGCCATACCTTGCGATTTGTCAGGTGTCATGGACGTTTTCCTTCAGGCGGGTAGCGCCTTCACGAGTCGCGAAGACACTCTGGAGAGTCAGGGTCAATTGTACATTATTCGAACCCGATCAGCAGGATGAACGCGGCGCCCAGGCGAGGGCTCCTGATGGTTGGCTGCGGCCATTCAGGGGTCTTGAAAATAAGGCCCTTAAGCTACAGCCACTCATTCATCGGAGCGCGTCATTTCATGTTCCTCCTCGGCATGACCGCACAATGAACAGTAGAGCTGCAGTTCATCCCGCTCGGTCTCTACGATCTCTTGCTCCGTCCCTTCGTAGTTATCCATGTCGAAGGCATAGCCAGGACAATCGCAGTCCGTGATGAGGCAGCGACGTTCTAATGGCATCTTTAAACCTCCAGGCGGATGTTGCGCCAGGCGCTTGATCGATGGGGCATTGCTCGAACCCACCGGACGCATGCGCCGCGCTTGCTTGCTCGTCGGTCTCTTGGGCCTCGCCTGCTTTCGGACTCGAAACAGGAACCCTGTATTGGGTTTCGGTCCAGACGGCGAAAGCGTCTCACCACCATCCGAACAGCAAGAGAATCAGCAGAATGACAAGAAGAAGACCGAGTCCGCCGCTTGGGTAATAACCCCAGCGGCGGCTGTAGGGCCAGGACGGTAAGGCGCCAATCAGTAACAGGAGCAAAATGACCACCACGACCGTGCCGAGCATCAGTGTCTCCTTTCTGCCGCATGTCCTGCTTGACTGCGAACCGCAGGATCGCTGTCCAGGACGCTGCCCCACTTTTGTGCTCCACGCTACTGCCTGCCCTCTACCGGGGCGAGCTTGCCCCTAACAATCTTCGACCGTAGACGCAGCCCAGTCGTCGGTTTGCTTCTCCGCTTCATCCCTGGCAATGCCGTAGCGTTCCTGCAATCTTCCGATCAGTTGATCTCTGTGGCCGGCGATCAGGTCAAGATCGTCATCCGTCAACCTGCCCCATTTTGCTCTTGCCGCTCCTCGCATTTGCTTCCATTTTCCTTCAACGCGGTCCCAGTTCAATTCTGGAATCTCCTTTCTTCATGGGATCTGCGCATCGCAACCTAATGCGCCCTGTGCCGAGAGAGATGTTTGATCAGAGTGAGCAGGAAAAGGATGAGAAACACGAAGAATAGAATCTTCGCGATGGTGGCCGCCGCGTAGGCCAACAGGCCAAAACCGAGAACGGCGGCAATGATCGCGATGATGAGAAAAACAACTGTGTAGTAGAGCACTTGTCCTCGCTGTTCGAAGGTGACGGAGGATTTTTCCTAAATCGCGTCACCCGACTCGCCCCGGCGCAGGGGCTGGTCTGTGCCGGCGTACCCAGCACTGGTCCCATGTGTGGTCGAGACATCGCTGGCGCCGGTGGATTGCAATATCTCGGTGGCTCGCCTGACGCAATCGGTGCCCTCGCAATCGACGGAAACAAAGATCTGGCCGTTCCAGATGTGCCTTTCTAGGCGCCTGGCTTCGAAGTTGAGGATTCCCAGCCCGCCGAGAGCTCCCGCAATTCCTCTCGTAACGCCCACCGATTCCGTCCCTGTAAACGCAGCCACGATCGGGCCGGCTGCAAGAAATGGCCCTGCGCCCGGAATGGCCAGAACGCCAATGGCGGTAAACCACGACAGGGCGCCGTCGTACGCTGCCCCTGAGGCGATTTCCGGAGCTTTTGTGGATTCCGCCGGAGCCAGGTGCTTTGAACCCAGGTTCTTTGGCATGAGCACCGAAATATCAGCATCGCGAAAGCCCTCAGTGCTGAAAGACCTGATAGCGTTTTCCAAATCGGCGTAAGTTGGATAGAGACCGAAGCTTGCGATCGTTTTCTCAGCCATGGTTGACCTCTTTCTGGCGAACCGGCATCGCTCAGCGTCAGGCTCGGCAAAAACAGCCGCCGTAGGCAAGGCGCCTGCATGGCCAGCAATAACTTCCGCCTTTTGTCACAGCTACGACCTGACTATAGGTGCCTCATGGCCTCATTACAATTCGTTAAAGATCGTATTCGGTTGATACGTAGAATTACTAGGAAGGGAACAAGGCCATTCTTTTTAGCTTAGATCGCGCAGAGCTTTTTGAGCCGCGTAATAGCCGCACATGCCATGCACGCCCCCGCCGGGAGGAGTCGAAGCCGAACAGAGATAAATCCCTCGTGCAGAAGTCCCATACAACTTGTAGCTCGGCCGCAGAATAGCCTGCCTGTAGGTCTGAGCGCCGCCGTTGATGCTGCCTCCGACCAGATTTGGATTGTGGCGCTCGAGCGCGGCAGGGTCCATGGTGTGGCGGGCAAGAACCAGCCGGCGGAACCCTGGCGCGAAACGCTCGATCTGGTTCTCGATGGTCTCAACCATCTCCACAGTGGATCCGTTTGGAACATGGCAGTAGGCCCAGGCGACGTGTTTGGAACCCGGAGCGCGGCTTGGATCGAATGAAGAGGGTTGCGACAGAATGACGAACGGATGAGGATCGATCTCGCCCCGCCAAATTGCTCTTTCTGAATTCTCAATTTCTTCAAACGTTCCTCCCAGATGGACCGTGCCTGCTGCATGGCAGACCTTGGCCGTCCACGGAATCGGTCCTGCAAGCGCCCAGTCAACCTTGTATACCCCAGGGCCGTACTCAAATTGCTCCAGGCACCGGCGGTAGCGAGGCCTGATCCGGGCGCCAGCCATCGCGAGAAGTTGGCGTGGCGACACATCGCACAGGATGACCTTGGCCGCCGCCAGTTCCTCCACGCTCTTCACGCTTTCCCCGGTTCGGATCTCGCCACCCAGGGAGCGCAGATGACCGGCCAGGGCATTTGCAATGGCCTGTGACCCACCGCGCGCGATGGGCCAGCCAACCGCGTGTCCGGCGGCCCCCAACAATAAGGCAAAGGCGGCGCTGGGGCCGCGCTCCAGAGGAAGCATGGAGTGGGCGGCAATACCTGCAAGGAGGGCCTTGGCGTGCGGGCCTCTGAACCTTCCGGCCAAACTCTTGACGTCCCGCCAGGCATTCCAGCCAAAGCGCGCCAGGGTCAGGGGATGCCTCGGAGCCCGCGGCGGCCCCAGCACATCCTGAATAAGATCAGACCAGTTCGCAGCCAGAGGCGACATCAATCGGCAATATTGGTCAGCGTCAGACCCGAGCGGCCCGCAGGTTTCTTCCATGGACCTCGACAGGATGGCCGCCGTACCATCGTCAAGCGGGTGTGCGAGCGCCAGTGGTGGCTGAATCCATTGCAATCCATGGGACGGCAGCGGAAGTGAGCTGAAAAAAGGGGAACTTGCGGCAAGAGGATGCACCGCCGAGCAGACATCATGCAGAAAACCCGGCAGCGTCAGTTCCATGGTCTGGGCCCCTCCGCCGATGCGAGGCTGAGCTTCGAGCACCAGCACCGATAGACCCGCCTGCGCCAGCCGGATGGCAGCGGCCAGCCCGTTTGGCCCAGAGCCTACGACGATTGCGTCATGGCTACCCACCCCGGAACCCCTTTAGCGGCTGCCTTATTGAACTAGTCCCATTCTGGCCCCTATCTGCATCTTACTCTCAGGAAGCCACGCTGAATTGATGAGTTCTGCCGGAAGGCAGCGGGCGGGGCAATGCTATGGCTAAGCTCAGCGCATACAAGAACAAAAGAGATTTTCGGAAAACGTCAGAGCCCTCCGGAACTCGCCGCATGCGTTCAGGCAGAAACCGTTTCGTAGTCCAGAAGCACGACGCATCACGCCTGCACTACGATTTTCGGCTGGAGGTTGGAGGAGTGCTGGTTTCATGGGCCGTGCCCAAGGGGCCGTCAATGAATCCCGGCGACAAAAGGCTGGCCATCCAGACGGAAGATCATCCGCTCGATTATATCGATTTCGAAGGCGTCATCCCGGAGAACAACTATGGCGCGGGACCCGTTGAAGTATGGGACAACGGGACCTACGAGGTGGAGGACGGCCTCGACGCCGAACGACAGATCACCAGGGGTGAGATCAAGTTCGTGCTGCACGGCCGAAAACTGCACGGCGGATTCGTCCTGGTTAGGACCTCGCGGCAAAGCAAGGACGGCAAATCATGGCTGATGATCAAGCACCGGGATGCCTCAGCCGATCCACGCTGGAACATTGACGATCGCGGTGAATCCGTCATCTCCGGCCGCAGCATTCGTGAAATAGAGGAGGATGTCCAGCCATTCGGCAGAGTTTCGCCCGAGTCCGTGGAAGGCGCGCGCAAAGCGCCAATACCGTCCCATGTCTCGCCCACATTGGCAGTTCTTGCCGAGCGTCCATTCTCCGACCCTGATTGGTTGTTCGAGATCAAATGGGATGGCGTCCGCGCCCTGGCCCGGGTAGATAAGAAGCGCCTGCAGCTTCGGTCGCGCCGGGACCAGAACATCACATCCAATTACCCGGAACTTGCGGGGCTCCCCCAGCGTCTGCGAGTTAAAGAGGCCATCCTTGACGGGGAAATTGTCGTTCTGGACGAATCGGGGCATAGCGACTTTGAGCGCCTGCAGTCACGGATGAACGTTAGCAACCCTTCGCCTTCGCTGGTGAAACAAAATCCGGTCACCTACTTTGTTTTCGACCTGCTCTACTGTGACGGATATGACCTCCGGCGCGCTGCCCTGGCCGAGCGCAAAAAGTTGCTCCGAGACGCCATCGAATTCACCCCGCCCATTATGTATTCGGACCACCAGATTGAGAAAGGAAAGGAACTCTTCGACCTGGCCAAAAAGAAAGGGCTCGAGGGCGTTATCGCGAAACAGATGCGGAGTCTATACCCCGGCGAGCGCACCAGCCAATGGCAAAAGTTCAAGACTGTCGAGGAACTGGACGCCGTGGTTGGAGGCTACACGGCTCCGCGAGGCGGCAGAACGCATTTTGGCGCGCTTCTGCTCGGACTTTACAGTGACCGCAAGTTGCTCTACGTCGGTGGTGTGGGAACCGGGTTTGACCAAGGGTATCGAAAAAAGATTTTTGACCTGATGGAGCGCCTGCGGACCCAGCATTGCCCATTTCAAGAACGCCCGGAGACAAAAGAGAAGGCTTACTGGATTAAACCCAAGCTGGTCGCGCGAATCAGATATGCCAACTGGACCCGCGAGAAACGCCTGCGGTCGCCCGTTTTCCTCGGCCTGTTGCCGGACCATAATCCACGGGAATGCCGGTTTGAAACCGAGGCATCGCCCAAGGCACAACGACCGGGGCCCAGCATCCAGCCGGCGCATCCGAAGGAATCGCGGTCCACCCGCCGCACCCCCACCAACGGAACGCTCACGAGAAAGCGCGACATTGAACATGAGCTATTCCACGGCCGCCGCGACGACATCAACATCAAGCTCGACGGCAAGCCGCTGCGATTGACACATCTGAACAAAATTTATTATCCGAAAACCGGCCATACCAAGCGTGACGTGATTGCCTATTACTACCGGGTGGCGCCGTTGGTTCTACCTTTTCTACGAGACCGGCCCTTGGTCCTGCGCCGCTATCCGGATGGCGCCGGAGGGAAAGCATTTTTCCAGAAAGAAGCTGGCGAGACCTACCCGTCCTGGATGGAAACCGTCGCAGTTAGATCCGAGGAAAACGGAGAGGTCACTCACTACTTCCTCGCGCAGGACGGCGCCTCTCTTCTGTTCCTCACCAATTTGGGCTGCATCGACCATAATCCCTGGTTCAGCCGCCGGGATGATCTGAAACACCCTGACTACTTTTTCTTCGATCTCGATCCGAGCGAAAGGACCAGCTTCAAAACGGTCATCACCATAGCGCGGGAAATTTATCGGGTACTCACCGAGCTTGGAGTACGCGCGTTTCTCAAGACTTCCGGCGCGACAGGATTTCACATCTACGTGCCCATCAAAAGAGAATATGACTATGAGCAGGTCCGAAATTTCGCGGAAATCGTCGGACAGGTCGCGTCAGGGAAGAGAGCAGCATTGGTCACGAGCAATCGCAGGGTATCAGAGCGCAAAGCCGGCACCGTTCTGATCGATGCCGCACAGAATTCCTACGGCCGTTCTCTTGCAGCTCCATACTCCCTGCGGGCGGTGCCCGGAGCATCGATTTCCTGCCCGGTCTCATCCGATGAGCTGACCGGCAGTCTGAAACCAGAGCGATTCAACCTGAATTCCATATTCAAGCGTCTGGAGAAGAAAGGCGACCTTTGGAAAGACTTCTGGAAAGCGCCCCAGCCGCTGACGAAGGCCATCGACCTGCTGGATGCCCGGCTCAAGCAGAGTTCCCGGTAAGAGATTTCGACAAGCCCCGGCACGATAACTGGACTCCGGCCTGAATCCTTTTGGTGTCGCCAAACATCCCATCTGGCGTAATAGAGCGGAGGAGAGTTATGCCTTCGACGACGTGGAAAGGGCACATCACCTTCGGCTTAGTCTCCATTCCAATAAAGCTGTATCCTGCTGCCCGAAAAGAAAAAATCGAATTTCATCAGATCCACAAAGCCTGCCAGACCAGGCTGCAGCGTCCACTTTACTGTCCTCACTGTAATCGGCAAGTTGACAATTCAGAAGTCGTCAAGGGTTATGAATACGAAAAGGGAAGATACTTGCTGATTGACAAGGAAGAGATCGAAAAGATGAAGCCGGAGACCGGCGGCACCATGGAGATCAGCGAGTTTGTGGAGCTTTCGGAAATCGACCCGCTTTACTACGAAACTTCCTATCTGGCGGTGCCCGATAAGTCAGGTGGAAAACCTTACAGGCTCCTGGTTGAGACCCTGGAGCAGACCAACAAGGCGGCCATAGCGACGTTCGTTATGTACCAGCGTTCGTACCTGGTGGTGATTCGTCCTCGCACTCACGGCTTGACCCTCCACACGATGTATTTTGCCAATGAGATCCGTGAGGTGGCGGAATACGGCCAGCAGGACGGTGAAGTGAACAAGCAGGAACTCAAATTGGCGAAGGAACTGATCGACAACCTTTCCGGACACTTCCAACCGGAGCAGTATCACGACAAATACCAGGAACAACTGCAGGCTTTGGTGGAGGCCAAGTTGAAGGGCAAACAAGTCCCTGTCACCGCCGAACGAAAACCGGCTCCAGTCATCAACATGATGGATGCGCTCAAGAAAAGCCTGGCGGAACAAGAACAGGCACGCCGGTCCGCCAAAGAATCCCGGCAAAAAGCCCGCAAGAAAGCCAGTTGATCTTCTGCTTCTTTCACTCGAGGGCTTCATCGTCCGGCGTGGCCGATTGCAGTTTCTGCGTAAAAAACCAGAAGCGAACCCTGGGCTGGCCCGTATGACGGGCGGGTGAGTTGCCCGATTCTGCAGACGGCATTCCCTCGATCGATCTTCATTCAGCAGTCATGTGAATTTTCCTGACCGAAGCATCAGCGGCGTCCGGCTGGTCCCCTGTTCAATCGAGTTGAAGCGATGTCATAATATCAGTGCCGAATCGTCTCAATGCGTCTGGATCACTTGTTACAGTGAGGGGCGCTGTGGCTCTGCCCTCAGGTTTTCCGTCACGGCCTTGGATTCGGTAAGTTCCAGTAAGGTGAGCATCATTGAGCCAGTTCTGCAATGACCCCATTTCAACCTCTGGTCATCTTCCCATTCGCATAAAATCGTTTTTGCTGGGCTTGTGGCGCTTGTACGGGCGTTTTGAGCGACCGATTTCGTCCCTCTCAATCGTAGGCGGATTCGCGTTCGACGCGCTCGCCCTGCGCCGCGTTGACGTGTTTTGGGATAATTTCTGGGTCGTTGCCCACCTTGCCATCGTGACGGCCTGCGTCGTCTGGATCAATCTGCTGGACGATTCCGCGGACGAGAGTGGAGCGCGGCCCGAAGCGAACCCGCGCAGACTTCACTTCTGGTTAGTAAACGTCATGCAGTTCTTCTTCGGAGGCATTCTTTCCGTCTATCTCGTTTTCTACTTCAGGAGCGGTACCATCACCACCAGTTGGCCTTTTCTTTCACTTCTTGCCCTGACGTTTATCGCCAACGGCTCTCTGAAACGACGATTTGCCCGCCTGTGGTTCCAGATCGCACTCTTGTTCCTGGCGATTTATGCTTTTGCTATTTACATGATGCCGATCCTCGTCCACGAAGTCAGCACAAGAGTATTCTGGCTAAGCAGCGCGGTCAGCGTGGGGGCGATTGCTGCCATCCTGCTCATTGTGGCGGTTCTCTCCCGCCGGCGCTTCGCAGGAGGACGTGGATGGTTCGTTTTCGGATCTCTGGCGGGCATTCTCGTTGTTGTGAACGGGCTGTACTTCCTCAACGTTATTCCGCCCCTTCCGTTATCCCTGAAGGAGGCTGGCGTCTACCACTCGATTGTCGCAAAAGGTCCCGGCGATTACACCGCGACCGTTGAACCTCACACAAACGCGCTGGCATCCATCGACTTTCTTGCCCGTTTTTTCGCCTTCACCGAGACCGTCCACATCACCCCCGGCGAGTCACTGGCGGTTTACACCGCGGTTTTTGCTCCGACCGCCCTCTCCATGAAGATCATCCATGAATGGCAATATTACGACCCGACGAGAGGCGCCTGGACCACCCGGCACCGCGTTCCGCTTACCGTGGTAGGCGGGAGAGGAGGCGGCTACCGGACGTTCTCCAGAGAGTCTGGCATCACCCCCGGTCGGTGGCGGGTGAATGTGGAAACGCAAACCGGCCGGCTGATTGGGCGCTTGAATTTCGACGCTATCGTACAGAAAGAAGAGCCGCCACTCCTGCAAGAAATAATCAGTTAGTCCGTCGTAATGGAGAATTCCAGAGTCTTCTCTTTGCGCACCAGTGCGTTTTTTGAGACGCCGGAATCGCTGTCGCTCCGCTGCTTTGGTTGGTTCTGAGCCTGTGAGGTTTTTTTCTCCACACCCGCGAATACCGTGGAATTTTTCCCGGTCTGCGAGTACGTCTTTCTTAGGTATTTTGACTGGCTGCCGGGAGACCAAGCTGCTGTCTGGCCTCTAACCGCTTGATCTGCATACTCCAGTTTGCCTCGCCGTCATGGAAGGGAACGTGCTCGTTGTTCGATGGGACTCAATCGAACACTTGCTCTGGCAGGGCCGCTCTTGCTCCGAATTCGCGGAGAAGGCCGGGGTGCCGCCAGAGCAGAAGATTGATCGAGGGTTGAGTCCGCAAGGCCCGTTGTAGCTAATGAGGAAATGTTGGATGAACAATGAGAGCCACGGAGCGGAGTCGCGCTGGTCATCAGCAAAAGCAGATCCACGAGGCCCGGCAGCGCGCTTGGGGAGCAGGGACAGGATGAAAGGAGATTGAAAAATGAAAACGATATTGATTGCGTTTCTGATGCTCGCTCCATGGTCCGGAGCGTTTGCGAAGGACAGCAAGCTTCAGCAGAATGACCAGTTGAGAAAAGCTTCCATGGTGATGAACGAAATCATGCAGACACCCGACAAGGGTATCCCGCACGATCTGCTCGATACGGCAGTGTGCGTGGGGATTGTGCCCTCCGAGATCAAAGCTGCTTTCGGTGTGGGAGGCACCTATGGAAAAGGGGTGCTGGTATGCCGCGAACACGGAAACGGCAACTGGGGCGCGCCTTCTCTGTTCACCCTGGGGGGCGGAAGCTTTGGGTTCCAGATTGGCGCCAAGGCCACCGACGTGGTGTTTCTGGTGATGAACCAGAAGGGCGCACAAAAACTGCTGCAGGATAAGGTCAAGCTCGGTGCGGATGCTTCGGTTGCGGCAGGGCCGGTGGGCCGTACGGCGGCAGGGGAGACCGATCTCAAGCTCCACGCCGAAATCCTGAGCTATTCTCGCTCGCGCGGAGCTTTTGCGGGCGTAGCTTTAAGCGGGGCCGTCCTGAAGCAGGATACGGACGACAACACAGCCCTTTATGGTCATCCCGTCGAGCCCAGAACCATTCTCTTCAGCGGCACGGTGAAACCGCCGACAGAGGCGGCCCAGCAACTCGCCGCCACACTGGCCAAGTATTCGCCGCATGGCGGGAAACAAGCGGAAGAGTCTTCGCTTTAACCAGCGGCCTGAGTTCGCCGCGCAACCCAGTGCTGCCCGGCAAGGCGGAAGCTCTGCCGGGCAGCAAATCTGTAACGTAAGCACAAGGGGCAATGGAAAGCGCTTCAGGGCGGTGCTGATGAAACCTCATGGCGAGCCTCGAAGCGGGAAAGGAGAAATCGAATGCTGGTATTCATTTTCGTCCTCCTGCTGGCCCTTTGGCTGATCGGCATGATCAGCTCGTACACGCTCGGCGGATTTATTCACATCTTGCTGCTCATCGCGATCGTGGTTTTACTGGTCCGAATAATTCAGGGCCGCAGGGTGGTCTGAGATTTCCAAGATAGCTTGTCAGGCCTCGCGTTCGCTTATGGAAGTCTGGCTATCCGTTCTGGTCGTAATTCCCCCAGGAAGAGGCGGCCAGACTTCTTCACACTCATCGGTTCCATATTTGTGATTACTGCATTCACCAGACAGATAACGTCTGTAGATCGCGGATCTGTTCCTCCTGCAAAAATCACCGCGTAAACTTCGTACGATCTCTTCGGCATTGAAGGCAGTACCCTCAGTTCTATAACATCTATCAAGACGAACAAGAAGGAATGCAAGTGGCAAGGCAGCCCTTCGCAACAGCTGGAAAAGCATATGAGGCGATATCCGGGGCGAGTGGGGTGATCTTCGCACAACCGATGGAAGCCAAGCGCTCCCGACAGCGTTCCCAGTCCACTGCGGCACAGCGTATGTCCGATCGCGCGTTTGAAAGCAGACCCCAGAAGGCGGCGCAGCGGAACAAGGAGGTATCAAAGAAATCACTATTTGCGGCTTGCCTTTGGCTTGCTGCATGTCATTCCGAGCCGAGCGAGAGTTAGTACTGGCACTGTAAGCCTCCTTAGGCACCTGCCGGGGATTGCCTTTCGTATAGGCCTTTATGCCAGTGGAGGACGGACGGCCCGGAATGACATGCAACAGGCCAAATGCGGCTGATAGGAACCTGCCAGATTGCACTCTGCCCCGGGGCATTGTGAGTCAGGGACCTCGATGGTTGGCCGAGAACGAAAGGCGGCAAGGTGGACATGGGCTGTTACCAGAACCACTAGAGCCGTTTCATCGACTGTCGTGCCAAGACTGCCTTCCATCAGCCTTGGTTCGGAGAATAGGCAATACAGTACCGGCCTGCAATTCGTAGATCGCTTTCTAACCAAGTTATCGCAATCGATCGACGTTGTCCGCGTGAGAGACTGGCGGTAAAGGTGCATCGTTCCACTAGAATTGCGAGTCCCCAGAAATTCAGGTTAGCCAAAAGTGATGCACTCAATCTGTGTCTGGCAGACCAACGTCAGGTTACAGCATCTCTCGCAGCCCCTACCTTGGGAGCCGAGCAATCGCGTCAATTTCCACCCGCATTCCTTCGCCAAGGCCTGACTGAACTGTGGTCCGCGCCGGACGAACCCCCGTGAAGAACTCCGCATAGACGCCGTTAAACCGATCGAAATCGCTGATGTCGCTCAGATGACACGTGCATTTCACCACATGAGAAAAGTTGCAGCCGGCGGCTTCAAGAATCTTACCGATGTGCGTGAGCGTCAGACGAGTTTGCTCCTCGACGGTGCCGTGGACAATGGCTCCGGTTCTCATGTCAAGCGGGCCTTGACCGCTGATGTAGAGCCATCCATCAATCAACACAGCCGCCGAGTAGGCCCCAGTCGAAACCTTCTTTTCGGGGTGCTTAATTTCAGACTTTGCCATGAGCCATGCCTCCGGTGCTGTGGAAGATTTCACTTCTTCCCCGGTCTCGCCGCCTCTTAACAAGCAGGGCTTCTCTGCGGAAGGTGAAGTGATCGTCAGCTCGCCCGGCCCTTGATTCCCGTGTTCAACAAATCAAGTGCTGATGGTTGGCAGCCGCGACTTCACTGGGGGCGGGCTTTCCTTCTCCCACACCGTAATCAGCAGGGTGCTGCCGAGAATGATGATTCCCCCGACCAGCGCCAGCGGGGCCAATCGTTCTCCCAGCCAGACGACCGCAATCGGAATGCCGAAAAATGTGATCAGGTAGTTCGAAAGGGCCGCCTGGATGGCATCCAGTTGCTTGAGCGCCTTCAGGAACAGCACCATCGACAGGAAGTTGTGAAAGAATGTCAGCAGCGCCAGCCCCACCCAGGTCCTGGCGGTGAAGCTCGGGATGCGCTGGAACACGCTCGATTCTTCGGCCAAGACGAGCGGCGTCATGAGAATGAACATTCCCACGTAGGTGTAGAAAAGGACCTCCAGCGGCGAGTACCTTTCAAGCACCTTCTTGCTGTAAGAATTGTAGAAGGCGCTGCCCAACGTCCCAAAGAAGATCAGCGCGTTCCCCAGCAGGTAACCCTTGCCGAAGTTCATGTGCCGGAAGTCCAGGTTGGAGCACATCAGAACGCCCGCAATTGCCAGGGCAAAACTGATCCAGCGGACCCGCGTCATTTTCTCGTGGAGAAATATGTAGGCTAGAATGGCGGTCGATACCGGCAGCGTCAGCATCAATAATGCCGCGTTGCTCGCCAGCGACCAGCGGGTGCCCCAGGTGATAAAGACCTGCCCGGGAAATATCCCCAGCAGTGCGAGAAGAAAGAAAGCGAGCAAGTCGCTCCTGAATCGCCCGCCCTGTGGGTGATACCCGCGCCGTTCACCCGCAACCATTGGAATGAGCATGATAGTAGCTAGCGTCATCGGTCCCCAAACCGTGAACAGGGCGCCGACCTGGTCCTGTACCAATTTGACGCACGTGAACTGCAAGGCCCACATCAGATTGCACGCGAAGAGCAAAAGCCAGGAACGCATTGGACCTACCTTGCTAAAATCGAAGCGAATGTCTCGTGGAAGGCTCGGAGTGTAGCTTCCACGTCATCTGCAGTGTGCGCGAACGAAATCGAGCACTGCTTGGTCGCCAGGGGAAAGAAATAAATACCACGATCGATAAGTCCTTGGCGCATAGCTCCATCCAGTTCAAAGTCGTGATTCGATGCCAGATCGTGCCAGTCCTGCGGACAGTGATCCATGAAGTACACACAAAAAGCCGAACCTTGCCTCGCCACCACAGCTTTAAGGCCGAACCTACGCAGGGCAGCTTCAATTCCTCCCTGGACTTTATCCCCTAAGCGTTCAACGTGCTTGTAAACCTCCCCGTCATTCATGAGCAGGCGCTCGATGGTCGCGATAGCAGCGGCTGTCGGGATTGGATGGGCATTATAAGTTCCTGCCAGCAGAACACGCTTCGAAGCATCAGGGTGGACGAACCAGTCCATCAGTTCCTTTTTGCCGCCTAAGGCAGCGATCGGATAACCATTTGCGAGCGCTTTGCCGTATACGACCAAGTCGGGCGCCACTTTCGCGATTTGCGCATAACCGCCAATGCTGTGCCGGAATCCTGTCTTGATTTCATCAAAAATCAGGATGAATCCGTACTGGTCCGCCAGCCTCCTCAAACCCTGCAAGTATCCGGGCAGCGGTTTGATGATCCCAACGTTTTGAAGAGTAGGCTCTGTAATCAGGGCAGCAATGGAATGCTTCCTGCAGACGCATTCGACCGATTCCAGATCGTTGAAATTGACCGGATGAACCAGCGCCTGGTGAGACAGGGGGATGCCAGCGCTGATCGGCTCGTAACGATATTCGCCGGGAGAAATACGAGCGCCCAGCCGCTCCAGCGGAGTCATGAGATTACAACAGACGTCGTTGTGCCAGCCGTTGTATCCGCCCTGCATGACAATGATGTCGTCCCGGCCGGTGACCGCCCGGGCAAGCCGGATGGCCTGATAAGTGGCCTCGCTCCCTGAATTCAGGAATTGAACGCTCTCGACCCATGGAATGTGTCGGCAGATCAGCTCCGCAAGCCGGCCTTCCAGGACGGTCGTGCCGGATCCGTAAAGGCTGGCACGTTCCCGTAGGACGCGAAGCACAGCCTCGGTTACATAAGGGTCGTTGTGGCCCAGAAAATGCGGCGCGAAGGCTGCATGGTAATCGATATACCGGTTACCATCGGCATCCCAAACGTAAGCGCCCTCACCTTTGACAAAAACGATTTCAGGGAGTGTGGCCCGGTTTACCGAAACCACTCCCCCGCTAATGAAATTGCGGTTCTTGGCGAGAACTTCCTCCGACTTTTTGTATTTCTCCATTTGACCTAAAACCTTGGAACAAAATGTTGCTACTGGAAATGCGCTTTTTGCAGGTCGGGAACCACCTGTTTACCTATCTCGTTTCTCGGGCCTCATCCCGGCATGGCCAGCAACGCTGTGCCACAATGCGAAATGGCCCTCAGGAATACACGTAATCACTTAACTGGCGAACGCACAAATCGGCATCGCCAAGGCCAATTAGTTCCCTAAGCTCCCGTTGAGCGCTTCCGGCGGGTTCGGGACCACTTCTCTCGCAGAGTCGTTTTACCTGGCCCAGTCGGTTTTGGTCCGCCGGGCCGAGCCTCATCGAGACGATTTTTGATGCCGGTTTACGCCGGGCCGCAGTCCAGCACTTCCAGGCCTCCTACGATCAAACCATGGCACATTGCCAGCAGACTGTGCTGACCGCATTCCAACAAGGAATCGATCCTTATCTAATCTTTCATGATTTCTCCTCCTTACCAGGCTGATGAAAAGGGGTGTAGAGGCGATGGTCCGCGCCACTTACAACTTGCTCAGGATTGCTCCAGCGCGAAGTACGGTTTGCGCGTCCGCCAAGCGCCGCGCGTGAAATCCGGGAACGGTACAGGCGCGCTGCCCTTCGAGATGGAAATATCTGACAGCCCAACCGGTGCGCTCATCACCACCGAGTCGTAGATGTCCAGGGGCAGGGGTCCGTTGTCTCGGACAGCTTCGACGAAGAACTTGACTTCCAGGTAGTCGGGAGCACCGTGAGACACGACATCAGTCTTCAGCTTGCCCGCGGTCTCTTGGATTTCGCGATGCCACGTGTGGTCGTATTTCTCCTGATAAGGCTCAAAGGGTTCCCAGGCCTCATTGCTGTGGGGAAGAGGGCTGACGCCTTCGATGTAAAGGGCATCGTGTTCGTGGCTGTAAATGCCGTTGCTTCCAGACAACTGCCACTTGTTGTCGTACGGTCGCGGCGAAACCATGTCGTTATAGACCATGATAGTTCTACCCTTAATCGTTTTGATCACGGTGGTGACAATATCGCCCTGCATGACCTTTCGCTTGGCCGTGGGGTGGTTGGTGCCGTACCTCCTTTCGAAATAACGGTTGACGGCGATGGCGCGCGTGGCCGTCGAGGTCAGATACTCCGGGTAGTCGCCGCAGTTGATGTCCAGCCAGCTCAAGATCGGCCCCATTCCGTGCGTCGGGTACTGGTCGGCATTGCGATTCATTAAGTGGTCACCCACCCAGGTGTTGGTGCCATCCGGATTGAAAAACCACTCCCCGTTGCATTCATGCGCATAGGCGCCTTGTGCATAGGTGATATCCCCGAACATTCCCTTGCGGACCATGTTCAGGACGGCAAGATTATCCCGGCGGAAGCTCCAGTTTTCGAGCATCATGCAAGGGGTCTTAGTTTCCTCCTGGGTGTTGATGATTTGCCAGCACTCATCGATGGTATTGGCAATGGGAACCTCACAGCCGGTATATATCTTCGCGTTCATCGAGTCGGTTGCCATGCGCACGTGCCACTCCCACGGTGTAGCAATGAGCACGCCATCGAGATCGCCGCGTTCCAGCATTCGTTTGTAATCCACTTCGCTCCGCGAGTAGCCCTCTGGCTTGCGCCGGCCCGAGTCGGTCACCACCTTCTGGCCGTTCGCCAGATGTTCGGGGTTAATGTCGCACAGGACTGGGATCTCCACCTCTTCAAACAAGGTCAAGAGCCGCGTCAAGCTGGTGCCGCGGTGCCCCGTCCCAATCACCCCAATACGAACGCGTCCCTCGGCTCCCAGGCTACTTCCCGCAAGCGCGACTCCCGCGCCCGCCATACTGATGAATTCTCTTCTATTCATGGAAAGTATTTCTTTCTCCCTTGAGGGGCGTCCGATAGACTCCTGCCGCACTCATTGCCTGCGAAGCCACAGGGCCGCAGGTTATTTTCCCAGTTCATAGATAAAATAAAATCTACCTCACTTCTTTGCCCGCTCCTGTTTGACTGTTACCTCCGGATATCTCTGGGCCAGCGCCCGGATCTCGTAACTGAACTTCATGAACTGCTTTTCCCATCGCGCGGCTTCCTGCGGCGTATAACTGTAAAACCCCTTGGCATTGGATACGCCCCTCGCGCCTGATTTCACAACCTTGCGCATCAGGGCGGGCACCTTCTGGGCGCAGTTCAGTTCTGGAAACAAATCTTTCATCACCGCCGCGTATGCCGGAATGCCCGTGAGGTCCATAAAGCGGAAGGGTCCGGCCAAAGTTATCCAATACCCGAGATCATTCCGCAGCGAGCGGTCCACGTCAGCGACTGTAGCGTAACCAGCCTCCACCAGGTAGAAAGCCTCGCGCAGCAACGCGTACATGCAACGGTTAGTGATAAAGCCTCGAATGTCACGCCTGACGATGGAGGGCTCCTTCCCCCATCGATGGGATAGGGCCGCCGCGTCGTCCGCATATTTTCGGTTGGTGTGTTTTCCGCATATGATTTCCATGAAACGGGTGATGTGGGCGGGCTCACCCCAGTGGATGCCGACTATTCGCTCCGGATGTTGTGCTCCCTCCTGCAACACCGTGACGGGCAGGCCTGAAGTGTTGGTGCCAATGATGCTCTTAGGAGAGACCGCCCCCTCCAATTTTCGGAGAACGTCTTTTTTAACGCTGAGGTTCTCGAAAACGCATTCGACAACCAAATGACTCGTTTCCAAACTTGCATACCCGTTGGAGACCGTCAGTCGGCCGATTACCTCGTTTGGATCGGAGCGCAGCAACCCCTCCTTCTTCATCTGGCGCAAATAATTCAAAATTCTGCGTCGTGCACTCCGCCGTTTGTTGTCATCGATTTCTACCGCGGCAAGAGGATGGCCGGCGGCCAGCAGGCATGTGGCGACGCTGGTCCCCATCAATCCCAATCCGACCACGCCAACCGGGAAGTTTGCTGGTTTGTCCGGCCAACTGGATCGCTTCATCGTGGAAATTCCTCGTTCGGTTTCTGCTTTCTCGAACTTCATTGCAGGGGTCGAGGCTACTGCGCCCCGGCAAGCGTTTCAAGCGGCGGAAGCTTCTCTCCTTCCCGAGAAGATTCCGAGAACGTCAGCAACCGGCTTTGCATGCGCCGCCAATATTCGTACTCCGCGTTCCACCTTCCGATCGCAGAGGCCAGACGGTATGGAGTGTATTCCTCGAGCCAAGCCGAGCGGTATTTTGCACGCAACTCCGTGATGGTGTCCATCAGGTCGACCAGCCGCGAATGGTCCTGATAGGTCGTCATTGACTCCCACTCATTCCACCATATCTCATTACCAGGACGCGTTGGGCCCAGCTTCTGCCACAGCTCCTCAAGCTCCGGCGGCGTCTGGAATTTTTGACCTGCGTAGTCAAGCAGCCGGCTGCCGAACAGCAGGCTTTCGAGGGTTGTCCTGTCGCCGCCCAGGCTCAAGGCGCGATCCAGATGCTCTTGTGCGTCTTCAGCCAGAAGGCGCGTCTGCCGCAGATCACTTTGGCCCGCCGTACATTTCTTCAGTATCTGGGGATCGAAGGGTTCCCGCCAAAGCGCGACCATCGTCTCGTCCCCAAGAATTCCCTCCAACGCCAACTCAGACTTGTTGAGATCCTCCAAGGCGACGGCCACTTCAGAGGAGACGGCCGGCGCGTACATCACCCGCGCGTAGTCGGAAAAGAACATCGCCTTATCCATCGGAGCCGATTGCCAGGGCGCCGCCGCCCCATAAGCGATGCCAGGCCACGCCATCCGCATCAGCATCTGGCCGTCGTCGGTCCAGACGGTATTGATCAAGCCGATGGCATGAGACTTGCGGCCGGCTGCGAGAAAGGTGCTGATGTTCTCAAACGTCCTGTCAAAGTTTGTCGCGATCTGGTTCCAACTGGTCACGCCAGTCGCAACAATATGGGGCACGCCTTTGGCAGCCAAGGGTCCCAGCCAGTATTTGTATTCCGGATCCGGTTCGGGCTCATAATGCCAAGCCACCGCAACAATGCCGGCCGGCATTTGGGACACAATCTCCGGATACTTCACCATGATGTCGGCCCAGGCCATCACGTGCTTGCCCCGCTGCTCGAACAGCCGAGCGACATTGTTCAACTGATCGACAAACAGCTTGGTGGGGCTTGATCCGGTACCACCTTCCTTCACGGCCATTTGAATCTGGAACGTCTCATCGAACCCAATATGCACGAAGCGGCTGGGAAATAACTCGGCAAGCTGATTGATCCAGTTGGCGAGTAGTTTCATGACTTCCGGGTTGCGCGGATCAAATTCAGTTCCATGGGCAAGGTCGGAAAGGCTTGAGTAGCGCTCCACGCGAAACAGATCGTGCTGGTGGCCGTAAAGCTCCAGGCAGGGAACCACGTCAATGTGGCGCTGGCGGGCGTAGGCAATAATCTCCCGGACCTGATCTTGCGTAAACCGGCCCTCCGGGTTGATCAGCGGAAAGCCCTTCAGCTCGATGCTGTCTTCGCTGTAGAAGTAGTATTGATTCGCCTTCCAGCGCGCCATGAAATCCAGTTGCCGCTCGACTTCCTCAGCCGTGGGCAGCGGCCCGTGGCTCATGTCTACCATTGTTCCCCGATAAGCCAGGCTGGGCCAGTCGTGGATGTCAACCTCGGGCAGGACCGCCTGCTCGCCCTCGCCTTCAACCAATTGCCGCAGCGTTTCGGCGCCGTAGAAGATTCCCGCTGAGGAACGAGCGCGGACGGTCACTCCGCTGGGCCTGACCTTCAGCTCGTACGCCTCGCGCGAATCAGGACCGGGCTTTTCACCCGGCATCGGCAGAGCATCCACCGCTCCGGTGCGTTCCAGCACGATGGCAGGACCATTTCCCTTAACTTCACGAATGGGGATTTCAGCGCCAGCACGGGATCCCAGCCATTTTGCGAGTTGCTCAGCGGCAAAGCGATCTTCAGGGGCTGGCGCCGAAGCGAACTCAATCGCCAGGCCCCGGAGAGCCACATGTCCTGTGCCATAAGTGATCTGCTGCGGCCGCGGCAGCAAGGGGTTGTGAGCAGCAAGCCCCCAGACTGGAAATAGGAAGAACATAAGCAGCGTGGTGAACTCGAACTTGCGCATCAAAGAGCCTCCTGCATCGGCTGCAACTGCTTGTAGGCAAAAAAAGGCTTAAAGAGACAGGATGACGACACTTCCGCAACAACTGGGGCAACCACCTTCTGTCACAATGAGAACGAAGCGACCCCCTGTCCGTAGGCAGAATTATCCTGAGAGCTAAACGTACCCTTCCAAAAAGTCTGGCTCCGTCTCCAATTTCCGGAGAGACTACCAAAGGACGCGGAGTCGTCCTTCAACCAGCCGGGGCCCTGCCTTCACTGCGCTGTAATAATCGGGGACGGCACCTATCACACCCGCTCCCGGAACCGTAATGTCGTTGGTGCCCGGATTTTCGAAGTTCGGGTGGTTAAAAACGTTTGAGGCCATGGCCGAAAATTCAATGTGCACGCGTTCAGTCACAGGAAAGTTCTTGGTCAAACTGACACTTTGATTGTTCAAGCCTGGCCCTTCCAGGATGTTGACACCGCTGTTTCCAAATCTTCCGTTGGGAGGAACAGCAAAACAGGACGTGTTAAACCACCCGTTAATGCTGCGTTGGTTGGGCGGAAAGTTCCCATTGCAAATCCGGTCCGGAATTGGACTGAAAGTATTCGTATTGGAAGGATCGGACCCGGAAAACTGCGGCGTGAACCACAGGCCAGATTCGAAATAACTTATCCAGTAGAGGCTCCATCCCCCGACTACTTGATTGACTGCGCCCGGCAATTTCGCACCAAATCGCCGCCCTCTGCCAACGGGGATCTCCCACATTGTGTTCAGGACAACCCTGTTATGAGGGGTCAGATAATCATGGTTCCACGGAAGCGGACCATAGGGATTTTGCAGGTTTTCCATTGTGTCAAGATTCGACGCCCAGGTCCAGTTCCAATCGAAGGTAACCGCACCTACTCTGCGTTTCCCCTCGATGCTGAGAGCGTTATATTCCGAGCTACCGTTGTTACGTTGAAGGTTGGTTGCCACGAATTGCGGGTACGGCAACAAGCTGATGTCGAACGGCGTCGAACTCGGCACAGGCAGGTCCGTATTGATGAAGTAGTTGAGATCGCTCCCCTTGGAGCCGACATAAGAGACGCGCACGCCCACACTGGCGATTTGTCTCTCCACGGAGAGGTTCCATTGGTGAATCATCCCGTTTTTCGTTTGTTGAGGAAACCCGGTAGGGTTTTGCGATGGAACCTGAGCGCCGGTGCCGGGAAAAGGATTCGGGAAGCTGAAGACCGTTGGTCCGGATGTTCCGTTTTGGAATGCGTTGATATAGGTCTCACTAAGTTCGAACGGGCCTGTTCCCTGCGATGGCTGCGTCTGGGTTATGGTGAACGGACCCAAGGCCTCGTTAAAGATTCCATAACCGCCCCGAATGACTGTCTTCTCGTCCAGGAGATATGCCGCCGAAACTCGTGGCACAAAATTTTTGCCGTCCGGGCTCGGCGTGGGATTTCCAGCCACAACTCCAATGTTGCTTGGAAACAGGGGGCTGACCTTGGACAGATTTGCCTGCGAGACGATGATATTTCCAGTGGCCGCGTCCCAATTGTACTGCAGGCCGTCTCCAAAGGTTGGCGACCCAAAATAGTCCCAGCGTAGACCATAGGTCAGGGTCAAGCGCCGATTCACCTTGAAGGTATCCGTCGCGTAGTAGCCCATTTCGTAAGCGTGCTGCGACCTGTCCACAATCGGAGCGAGCCGTGTGCTTGTGCCAGGTAGGCCCAGCAGGAAGTCCGCATAGGGGTAGCCGCTGAAACGGCCGTCAAACGCGAAGCTTCCGAATGTTGTGTCAGGAATCAGATCGTTCCGGGTGTAGTACGTCCTGATTTGTGCACCGAACTTGACGACGTGCCGGCCCTTCACCCAAGTCACATCGTCAGTATACGAATAATTTTTGGCATCGACTGAGGTTCCTCCATTCTCAGCAGCGTTCATAGTCGGCAATCCATTGATGCTCATGTCAGGGAAGCCCTCGCCTGACAAGTTTCCGGGATTCACGCCCTGCAAACCAATTTTCGATACAACATCGGCGCCATTGGGGGTAACAAACCCATTAAGGGGTTGGCCATTCTCTACCCAGTCATAATTGCCACCAAATTGGAAGGAATTGAGCAGATTCGGCGCAAAGATGTGGGTCTCATTCACCGCCCATGAATAGCTGGTCCTCGTGCGGCTACTTCCGAGGGCCGGGTAGTTGCCGGCCAAAATATACTTGGGAAAGTAACTGGAGAATCTGCCGTAAATGGAGTCCTTTTCGGAAAATGTGTGGTCAACTCTGCCGACGTAAACATCAGCATTGTATTGGTCTCCAGGGTATGGCCAAACAAATGTGAAATTATTAACCAGTGCGTTTGGCCCGCCGATGTTCGGTCTTGGAATGTAATTGTTTTGCGTCGCCAGAGCCACGGCTGAGGCCGGAGAGGAGCTAAGGTCAGAGGGGGGGATAACGTTTCCTGGATAGGGCGCCCCGGTCGCTGGGTTTGTAATGACAGTCGAGGGCAGCAACTGGGAGAAATCCCCGGCCCGCATCAAATCGGTGGGCACGGTCGTCAGATAAGATGTGTGCTGCTTAACGCGCTCGCCATTCCACATGCCGTAGAAATAGGTCCGGTGGCCCAGCGGACCGGAGGCCTCCGCGGTCATCGTGTTGTAGATGATCGGTTGCTTGGTTGAATCAAAAAAGCCTCGCGCGCCCAATGCCGAGTTGCGCAGGTAGTATTCCAGCTCTCCGTGGAATTTGTCCGTGCCACGTTTGGTGACGACATCGTAGGTTGCGATCCTGCTGTACTCCGCGCTGTTATTGACACCCAAGAGTCTTACCTCATCGGCATCCTCCATATTGACAGTCTGTGTGTTGACGTTCTCTTCGAGAACCCCGTCCATGCTCATATTAAATTGGTTGCCGCCCTGCCCGGCCAGGGTCGGGTTGAATGCGTTTTCCCTGTCAAACTGAAGTAGAGGCATGGTGGCAAGAACGTCGGTCGGAGAAGAATAGGAGTTCCCAGGAATCGGAAGAACTTTGTACTCACTGGCAGTGAAAGTGCCACCAATAGATCCGCCCTCGGTCTGGATCACCTTCGCCGCCCCACTCACGGTCACTTTGGTGGCGGTTGAACCAACGTGCAACACAGCGTCTACGCGCTTGGTTTCATTGCTGGCGAGGAAAATGTCCGTTTGAGTATAGGTGTCAAATCCAGTGTGTGACGCCGTAAGTTCGTAATGGCCTCCCTTTACGAAAGGTATCTCGTAGTTGCCATTGGCATCCGTACTGACAGTCCGGACAGCAATATTCGTCGACAGATCTATCAACCGGACCTGTGCGCCGGGTACTAAAGCGCCCGACTGATCGGTAACAGCCCCTCGTACTGTTGACAAACTTGTTTGTGCGGCGGCAGGAAGCGAGCAAACAATGGCCAATACCAGAGCCAGCCATAAACCCTGAAGGCGGATTCGCGCTTCGCCGGCATGAGATATCTTCCCTGAAAGCAAATACAGTTTCATGTCTTGCCTCCGTCCTGGAAACAGAGGATTCTGTGCTTACCGTGCAACTTCTCCTCTGTTTCCCGTTGCTGCCTAAAAGCTCAACTTCAGCCCGAACTGAATGTCCCGCGGACTTCCCGCGCCCTCGATCAGACCGAAGTCACCGGTATCCGTTGTAGAGGCGGGATTACCAAAATGGGGACGATTAAACAGGTTGAAAAATTCCGCCCGAAATTCCAGGGTAAAGCGTTCGCTGATCTGGTTGCGCTTGATAAAGGAGATGTCCCATTGTTTAAGACTCGGACCAAATAAGATGTTGCGGCCGGAGTTGCCAAATCGGGGCGCTCCGTTGGCGAGGGCGAGTGCAAGGGGAGCAGTGGTAAAACAACTCGTATCGAACCACTCCTCGACAGTTTTCGGGCCAGCCCCGTTGCATGTCCTGTCAGGTTGTGGGGACGCGGACCCACTGTTCGAATAGTCTTCAGGAGAATATATGGTATATGGGTTTCCACTCTGGAAAGTGACAATGCCGCTGAACTCCCACCCGCCTGCAAGAGCGTTGGCCAAACCTGTGCGATTGAGGTACCGTCGACCACTGCCGAATGGCAGCTCCCAAATAGGGCTAATCGATAGCACCTGAGGGACGTCGATATCGCCGACAGAATAGCTGGCCCTGGGGTTATTGGCGTCTTGCAGAAGCGTGACTTCAGACGAGTCGCCTCCGTTAAAATCCAGTTGCTTCGAATAGGTATACGCAGCCAGAACAGAGAGTCCTTGCGAAAATCTCTTGGTCACTCTGGCCGTTAGCGCGTTGTATCGTGAGATACCGTTGTAGGCGTTGTAGGTAAAGGCGCCGAGATCCGGCCATACTCGCCGCGGACCGATATCGCCCACTCCTGGCCTGGCCTGATTTCCGGGAGAATAGTACGTACTCAGGTGGACACCACGATTCCCGATATAGCCAACCTCCAACGCCCAGTTTTGCGCGAATTGCGAATCTACCATTAAACTCCATTCATAAACCGTGGGCGTAAAGTACATCGGCAGCGCTTGAACCTGCCCACCGACTGCGGAGAGCGGTATTGCCGCACCCGCAGCTCCGGCAAACATCGTCTCGGTGGTGGTTGGAGCGCCATTCGTTAGAGGAGGAGGCTCTCCGATCGCCGGCTCGTAAAGGAGCGTCTGCGAATTGACAGGATTGTTGTTATTGTATGCGACCAGTTGATTGGTTTCGGGTAAGTCATAAAAGATTCCGGCGCCGCCGTGGATCACTAAGCTATTCGAATTTGTGGGTCGCCACGAAATGCCAAGCCGCGGCGCGAAATTATGCCACCTATCACCCAGGCTGACCTGTCGGCGTTTGCCGCCGGTGAGGCCGAATTGCGCCCGCTGTGCCGATGTCATCACGAGGCACTGCCCCGTTGCCGAGATGAAATATGATTGAGAACAGAGGACGTCATTTTCGGCGTCGGGGAGCGCAGTAACCAGAAGTGCGTCTCCCGGCGTGAAACTGTTGCTGAGCGGGAAAATCGTTGCGATCTTATCGTGCCTGTCGTGGGGTTGCTTGCGGTATTCCCACCTCAGGCCGAGCTGAAGACTCAATCGATCGCTTACTCGAACGGTGTCCTGGCCAAACAGGCTGAACCAACCTCCTCCAACGTAGTCATTGACGAATGCATTTTTCATGTAATTCCCGGAGGATGGAAACCCTAACTCCATATCAGCCAAATCGGAAATCGTACTGGCATCGGGAACTGCTCCGGCCAATGAAGAGTACTGACCGTTGTAGAAGATCTGCCCGTTAAGCTGGGCGGGGTCCTGGTACCCGATAAGCTGGTAAAAGTTAAAATCGCCGCCAACGGCGATGGTGTGCCGCCCGCGGATCTTAGTCAGCGTCCCTTCGAATTTTTCCAGCATGTCCGGAACGACATCCGGGTTGTACCCACCGTCTCCCCATTCGGCGAAATTGGCGAAAACGACAGAAGGCATTATTTCAGTTTCGGTTGAAGAGGCAGCAACGCCTTGAATTCCGAAGCCAGCCAGCGTACCAGGAGGGTGGGGGCACTCTGCGCAGTTTCGTTTCAGGTAACCTCGAAAAACGCCCACGCGCGCTTCGCTCAGCAATGTCGGTGAGAACACGTGCGTCCACCCTATCACGCCATTCTGACCTCGATAATGCTGAAAGGTATTAAAAGGATCAAAATTGCCCGGGTTAAATACGTTGGCGTTGCCAAATACATAGTGGCCGAACAACTGATCTTTCGCAGAGAGGTTTTCATCAATTCGAATTAGAATCGTGTCGTCCTGCTCGCGCAGTGGCTTGCCGTTTATGAAGTTGACGATGCCGGGCGCGTTTGGCGTCGGGAAGAGTGACAAGACCTTCTGTGCAACGGGATTGATGCTGCTGACAATGTTGCCAGCAACCGGCTGCCCCGCAAGTACAGTCGAGCCTGCCAGGGCGCTTCCGGCTGGGCACGTGAATTGGTACTCACTGGCCGGATCAAACAGTTGCCCTGAATCAAAGTTAAGGTTAGCGGGACCGCCGGCGCCGCAAAGATTGATGTTTTGGCCAGTAAGAAAAGAGCTGAAATCTCCTGCCCGCTCAGCGGCAGTGGGCACAACGGAGGTTGATGTCTCGCCTTGAACCAATCGCAATGCCTCATAACTTCCAAAAAAGAATGTCTTGTTCTTCCGAATTGGCCCACCGACCGAGAAGCCAAACTGGTTCCTGATAAATTCCGGCCGCGCGGAGCCAGGGATCTCTGCGCCGGTGACCGGATCGGTCTGGTTAAGGGCAAAAAAGTTGCGGGCATCCAGCACTTTGTTGCGAAGGTAGTCCCACGCAGAGCCGTGAAACTGGTTTGTTCCTGATGGGGTGACGATATTCATCACGGCGCCGGCAGCAACACCGTAGGTGGCGTCGTAGACATTGTTTTGGATTTTGAATTCCTTCACCATCTCCGGAGCGAGATCCAGAGCAAATCCTCCATTGTTGAGCGCTCGATTGAGCATACCGTCAATCAACACCAGGTTGCTGGCAGAGGTGCTTCCTACCGAACTGAAGCTGGTCTGGTTGAAACCTGAACCATTTCCATTGGCCGAAGTTAGAGAATTTCCGGAAGTATTAGCAACGGCTGGAACCAGCAGGGCCAATGCACTCGTGCGGCGGGCGTTAAGTGGGAGATCGAGGGTTTCGCGCTCGCCAATAAGTGTGCCGACGCTGGCGCTCGTCGTGCTGACAAGTGGTGAGGCGCCTTTCACTTCCACGGTTTGCCTCACCTGTCCCACACGCAAGACGACATCGATTGTGGACTTCTCGTAGACCGCCAGAGTGATGCTGGAAATCTCCGTTGTATTGAAGCCGTTCTTTTCTGCGGAAAGGATGTATGTGGCGGGACGAAGTGACGGAAAAATATAATTTCCAGACCCATCGGAAACCGTCGTCGTAATGCCCCCTGTGCTGACGTTTTTAACCGTGAGGCTTGTCTGCGGCACGACGGCGCCGCTGGCATCGCGTACTGTCCCACTCAAAGTCGCGTTCACTTGCTGAGCCCAGCCCGGGACGCCCCCTGCTGCTAGCAGCACAAGGAAATAAAGCCCCACAAAGCTGTCGACCAGGCGTCTGCAACTTGCGACTCTCATGGTGATTACTCCTCCCATTCCTCTCCAATTACACAGGCAGTGCTGTTATCTCATCCCGCAAATTGACTTGATGGACGCGCAGACGCCGCATCATGCCTCGTCGATCACTTTCGCCACGCGCTTGGCCGAGCGCGTAGCGGCCTCCATCCCCCAGGACATGTTGTCCGCATAAGCGCCGGCGAAATGGATTCGCCCTGCGGAAGGCCGCAATTGCTTGGGAAGCTTTCAGCCTCATTGCTCCCAATCTAAACCTGGTTTTTCCGCGCGAGGTTCTGAATACGTGACTCGACCCGATCATACGTCCCGGAATTAAACAGTCAAGGGGGATTCAGGCAGTGGAGTCGCTCCTGTTCAATGTATTGAACAGATTTGTGATCGTCCACCGACGGCAGGGACGAATTCGGACTGTTGGCGGTCCGAATCAGAGGCTTTGGCTTCACGTCACGCACGTAGCTCGGGTTGCTGGCTTGATGAATGAGCGGCTCGAAAGTAGACTGTCGAGAGGCGTAGCTTAATCAAGGTGCCTCCAATGTCATTCCGCCACTCCGCTTTATGGGTATCGGTGCTCGCTACGTTGATGGTTTCTCTTGCCGTCTATGCACAGGAGCCGCAGGAATCGGATGCTCAGACACTGTCTCAGGAAGCACACGACGCTCTCTGGCTCGGCTGTCCTTAGAAATCAGGGCTGCAATAGTCGTAGGCGCTGACGAAGCCGCACCGTGGTTCGTTTGCGTAATCCCATCGTAGATAGTTCACCACGAACAGGTCAACTAAACCGTCGTTGTTGACGGCGACCCATCCGGCGGCGACGGACCAGAGTGGCCGTAATCCGGATCGTTCCAACTATCCAGATGCGATTTGACCGTGGCGTCGCTGAAGGTGCCATCTCTGTTGTTGTGATAAAGAGTCCTGCAGTGAACTCCGGTGACAAACAGGTCCGGGTAACCATCATTGTCGTAATCGCCGACCGCCACTCCGTAGTCGTACCCTGTGCCGGCCAAACCTGACCGGTCCGTCACATCCGTGAAAACCCCGTTACCGTCGTTTCGAAACAGCCGGTTGGAGTACTTTGGCAGGTCCTTCTTCAACGTCGCAATGTTTGCCCCGTTCGTGAAGAAGATGTCGGGACGTCCGTCTTGATTGTAGTCAAAGACAGCAACCCCACCGGCCATCGTCGCCGGAGCGTGCGGGGCCTTCAAAGTCTCGTCTGTCTCCAGTTGAAAGGGAATGGATTGCAGTGCGAACCGAATGGGAATCGAAGTCTTGCTTTCAGCGAAGCCGGCGCACCTTGGCATTGCCGGTCGCAAGAGCGAGGCGCCCAAAAGAGTTAGCAAATCCCGCCTGGCGAGCAGTTGTTTAGCCTTCGACACTTTCCTAAGGATGGCCGCCATAAGTCAGAAAGTTGCTGGTTCAACTCCGGTCTACTTTCCGCAATACTCAAGAGAAACCGAACCTTGCAGAAACGGCGGCAGCCGTTTGTTTGACTTTCGCACCTATGTCCGGCACCAGCTCCAGCGGGAGCTGATTGACGGTTCCTGCGACACTCAACGCCGCGATCGCAGCCCGGTTGTAATCGAAAATGGGTGCGCCTACGCAGCGGAGCCCGATTTCATCCTCCTCGTCGTCGAAGGAATAGCCCAACTCTCTCACGCGAGTGAGTTCCTTCTCAAGACCACGGACTGACACGATGGTTTGATCATTGTGCTTTGCAAGAACCTTGCCCCTGATTTCCTGCTCGAACGACTCCTTTGGAAGGAAAGCGATCAGCGCCTTTCCTACGCCTGTGCAGTTTACATCCATCCGGCGCCCGACCCACGTAGCGAGCTTGACCAGCCCCGGCGCCTCAATTTTATCAATCAGGACCGCTTCTCCCCGTTCCAGGACTGCCAAATGTACCGTAAGCCTGGTCTCTTGAGCAAGCTTCTGCAGGAATGGTCGCGCCACCTGGCGCAGGTCGAGATTTTCCAGTGCACTTCGGCTAAGACTGATGAGCTTGAGCCCAAAACAATAGTGCCCGGTCTGTTTGTTCTTTTGCAGGTACCCGTTCTGCTCAAGCGTTGTAACCACCAGGAATGCAGAACTTTTTGGCAGCGCAAGCGTTCGACTGATTTCGGACAGCGAGAGCCCCCTTTGGGAGTGGGACAACAGTTCAAAGATGCGCAGTGCTCGTTCGACCGAAGGCACGCCACAACCTCTTAATGCGGTCACCATACGGGAGCTCTCGGAAATTGTTCAATATGCTGAACTGACTGGCTTGAAAGTATCAGATGCGCCTTGACAAGTCAAAGGGCGGGATGTAATCGTCCTGCAGCGCCTGCAAAGGACCACATCGGCCAATTGGATAATCGGGCAGGGCAGTTCCCGGTGCGCGGCGCCGCAAAACCTTTCTTGAAGGCCATGAGCGGTAATCTACCTGGAGCGATTTAGTAAGGAGGCCGGACAAGGATCTGTTTGTCAGGCTCCGCGATCGGCCTTGTATGTTCCATCTCTCATTGGGAGGGCCACTATTACTGAGAATCCAAGGGCACGGGCCAACAATCCAGCATTCGTTGCTATCCTGTTTCTGCTACTTGTCTCCACTAGTGGGTGGGGAGAGGTTAAGCCACAGCAGCCACTCCTTCGGAAACCCTACCGTGTCCTGCTCGTAGTGGAAAAATGGAGCGACCCCGAAAGCGTTCTGGTTGACCATGACAAGGATCGCTTTCAGCCGGTTGCGGCCTTGCTTAAAGCCTGGTCCGTGCCCTTCGACATTTTGCGCCTGGATCAGCAGCACATGGACGCCACCTATCTCATTGACCGGTCTGGTGACATTCGATACGGTTCAGTGATCTGGCTCGCTGACTTGCCATCCTATAAGGACCAGAACATCGCGGCGCTCGCGGACGCGGTGCGGGGCGGAACAAGTCTTCTGGTGGCCAAATCGCGGTTTCTCGATCCAACGCTCGAAAATCTAGTGGGCGCTAAGTTTCGAGAGGCGTATACGGCCACCGATCCGATACGAACTACCGAGCCGCACTTTATCACGCGGCAGCTTGCAGCCGAGGGCCTCAACGCCCTCAATACAAATTGGGATTTCGCCACCCGTTTCTGGATTGAACCGCAAGGTGCGAAGGTTCTGATCGACCAAGCAGGCCATCCCGTGCTCACTCTGAACCAGATTGCCAGCGATGTGTCGGTAATGTGGCTGGGCGTTCCTGAGATCTCGTTGCTTCGCGACTCTCCCTACTGGAGAGAGATTTTCTTTCGCTCGCTCGTCTGGAGCATGGGATACCTCGTTCAGCCCGATGTGGATTATTCCCACGCGATTGAAATTGAGATGGACGATTGGGGGACCGCCGATAAGGGCTTCCTGTCTTACTGGCACTATCTTGAACCCAGCGAAGAGACCTTGCGCGAACACCTGATTGCTCCGCTTGAAAAGCACCATGCCATTTTTGCCGCCAATGTAATCACAGGATACGCCGACAGGAAGACGAAGCGCATCATCTCGCCATGGGAACAGACGTTTACCGACTCATGGGGTCTTCACCAGGATTATGCATCGACGCACAGAGGTCTTCTGGATGCCGTTGCCGCCGGAGTTCTCCAGATTGAAAGCCACGGATGGGACCATATGGAGACGGATTTAGAATCTCCGCCGGGCCCCTGGTGGACTGCGGATTTGAAAGGGGAAGCTTCTGCAGACGGCTGGTACTCAGAATTTGCGGACCACCGCCGCGGTACGGAAGTGCCGGCCATTGTGCAGATGTTCCATCTCGAGCAAGGCCTCAAGTATATCGAAAAGGATTTCGGGCAAAGGCCTCTGGAGCTCAGGCCGGGCAACGGCGGCTGGTCAAAGTCCCAATTCAATAACACCGGCCGCTTGGCGGCGCAACTGGGCTTCGGGATCTTCCATGCTGAGCCGGATTTCTATTACTATCTTGACCACCACATGGTTTTGGATATGACCGGGATCTCTCCGCATTTCACCACCGGTTATGACCGCCTGAACACTCTGCAGACGGATCTGAAGCCCGCGCACCCGGATGGGCCGGTCATGGTGGTGTTTCACGACCGTGATATCTCCCTCCGACCGGACTTTGTTGAAAGTTTCCTGGACGCGCTGCCCGCCGGGTATAAGCCCATAAGCGCAAATCAATACATTGGGATTGTCCATAGTCAAATTGAGTCTTCCTCAACGGGCACTGAATGGCAACTGATCTTCGACTATGAAGATCCATATTGTGCGTTCTTCGAGAAGCAACCCTCCTCCTGGCGTTTGTGGCTTTCTGATTCGCTACGGGAAAGGCTTGCGAGTCTGCCCAGCATAAAATTGGGTATCGATAAAGAGGTGGCGAAGACGATCCGGCCGGAGGATTTATCTCGTCAGCCGTTCGTGATTGATGTTCCCGCGGGGCTGGGAAGGCACGTTTGGAAGTTGGACGCAGCAAGATAGGGCGCTCAACCGGGTAGGCACGGGGGCAGGGGCCTGATTGTAGATAATGCCCGAGTTAGTCGCTAGGATTTACATAAAGGAGGCCAGGACAATGGCCACAACGATTTCAAATCCAAACCTTGGGAAAGAAGGCGCAGGCCCTGAGGCTGGCAAGTCAGCGGGAATCGACGCTTCGCTGGTGAGTCCGAAAAAAGAACGACTGGTCTCCCTGGATGCTTTTCGCGGATTCATCATGCTATGGCTTGCCGGCGGCGACGCAGTTATTCGATCGCTCCACACCGTAGGCAGGAACCCAGTTTTCAACTTTTTGGTCTACGAATTCAACCACACGCCGTGGCGCGGTCTTCGATTCTACGATTGCATCTGGCCATCGTTTATGTTGATGGTAGGTATTTCGATCCCGTTCGCAGTCGCGAAGCGTTCAAAGAGTCAGACCGAGAGCCAGATTCTGTGGCACGCCGTGAGGCGTGCAATCGTGCTGTTTCTACTGGGTTCGGTTCGCGAATCGATTTTCCTGGGACATCCGTACCTCATCGAACTGAGCAGCGCATTACAACCGATCGCCATTGCCTATCTGGTGGCATTTCTGATTTCCAGGAAGTCCGTGCGTGTACAAGCGGCTGTAGCATCGTTGATATTGATCGGTTACGCGCTCGTGTTGGCATTTGTGGGGGCCCCGGGGATTCCGGCCGGCACCTACGAACTGAATCATAACCTGGTCAACTATGTGGACCTGGTTTATCTCCGCCCGCATTGGCAGGTGTGGCCTTATGCGCCCGAAGGCTGGGGCACCATCCTCTCAACCATTCCTACGATCTCGACCACGATATTCGGCCTGATGATTGGCGAACTGCTGATGAGTTCCCGACCAAAAGCCACCAAGGCCAAAATCATCGCGGCCGCCGGGGCGTCTGGAATCGCGCTGGGATGGGTCTTGAGCCCGTTCATTCCCGTGGTCATGAAGATGTGGACGACGTCTTACGGAGTGATGACAGCAGGATGTGCTTGTCTGGTGTTCGCCTTGTTCTTCTGGTTTATCGACGTTCGAGGGAACAAGCAGTGGACGCTGCCCTTGGTGGTAATCGGGATGAATGCCATTTTCATCTACATGTTTATGAGCATCATTCCGGTTGGTAAAATCGTGGGCGTGTTCTCAGCCCCAATTGCGGCAGGGCTAGGCTCTTTTGGCCCACTCTTTTCAGCCCTTTCGGTCTTCGCCGTAGCATGGTTGTTGCTCTTCTGGATGTATAAGAGGAATATCTTCATCAAGGCCTGAGCTTGCCATTTTATCGCGTGGGTCGCAAGCCCAGGCTAAGCCATGGTCAATAGCCACGGGAGGCGGTAGTTGCCTGTCTGCCGCGCCCTTGCGGCTTTGAGCCTTAGAAAAAATGGCGTAACCTGCAGTGTTGCGTTGGAAATCGCCGTATTGGTGCGCCTCGTCTGAGCACTCAAACCGGGGAGTTAAAAATGCGCGAGAAATGGTTATGGATTCCTCTGCTTTTGGGAATCCTGCCGGTATTCGCAGGGAACACTCTGAGTTTTGCTCAGAGCCGAAGTTTAGCTCGCACCCCGCCGATGGGGTGGAATAGCTGGAATCATTTTGGCTGTCGTGTAAGCGACGTTATCATACGCGAACAGGCTAAAGCGATGGCCACAAACGGCATGAAGGCGGCCGGGTATCGCTACGTAAACATCGATGACTGCTGGGAGGGAAAGCGCGACGCCGACGGCTTTATTCATCCGAATGCGAATTTTCCTGACATGAAGACGCTGGCTGATTACGTCCACAACCTTGGTTTGAAGCTGGGGATCTATTCCTCGCCTGGGCCCAAAACCTGCGGAGGTTACGAAGGCAGTTACAGGCATGAGCAGCAGGATGCCAACACCTACGCTGGCTGGGGAGTGGACTATCTGAAGTATGACTTGTGCAGTTTCATGTCGATCATGAAACTACATGATACCCACCAGGACCCGCAAAAGGCATTGGACATGATGAAACAAGCCTACTCGAAGATGCACCAGGCGCTGGTAGACACGCACCGACTAGTTGTGTACAGCCTCTGCGAATACGGTGTCGGTTCCGTCTGGGAATGGGGACCGGAAGTGGGAGGCAATCTTTGGCGAACGACCGACGATATCAGTGACACTTATCGCAGCATGGCGCTGATAGGTTTCTCGCAGGCTGGGCTGGAAAAGTATGCGGGGCCGGGTCACTGGAACGATCCCGATATGCTGGAGGTGGGTAACGGTGGCATGAAACCAGACGAATATCGGACTCAGATGAGCCTTTGGGCTATTCTCGCCGCGCCATTGATTGCAGGTAATGACCTGACCAGGATGGACGAGACGACCAAAAGCATTCTGATGAACCCGGAAGTCATTGCCGTCGACCAGGACAGGTTGGGCATTCAAGGGCGCCGCGTCGGGCCGCCACAAATCTGGGCGCGACCCTTGAGCGGCGGCGCCATGGCGGTGGCGCTCTTCAACTTCGTGATCGATGATGAAGCGGAGCCGCTCACTTTTCGCTTCAAAGACATCGGCTTCAGCGGCCCCCTCCACGTACGCGATCTGTGGGCGCACAGGGACTTGGGGGTTCTGCACAGTTCCTACACCGTCACCGTGCCACAAGGTGGTGCGGTCATGCTCCGGCTCTGGAAATAAAGCAGCACGGTGCTTGCCACCGCGACATGCCAGGGCACCGCAAATCGCGCCATTTGCCGTCCAGCGAGCTGCGGTGATCATAATGCTCCATTGTTGTCTCATCGTCGACCAGCCCAGACACCTGCCTGCTTCTGAGGTGGAATGGGAAAAGACTCGTTCAGCAATTCAGCGAGGACCATTATGCGAACTCACCGCTACGCTAGTCTGATCATCCTTTATATCGTGTGCTCGGTTTCGGCGAGTGCTGCGCATAATCCTTTGCTGCCGCGGCCGCAGCAGATCGATTACGGGTCGGGGCATGTGGCAGCGCGAGGCTTGGCGATTGAGTTCGCTTCCGCGCCAGCCCCCGAGGACCGCTTTGCCGCTGAGCAACTCGCAAAATGGCTGGGGTCCCGTGCTGGCGCTGAAATCCCCATTCGTGAAGTTAAGGGAAATGGTCCTGCCATCGTGCTGGAACGCACCGGAGCGGTGGATGCTCTGCCCATGCCGGGTGAAAAGCCCGGTCCTGATTCGCGCGAGGCGTACGAGCTGAAGGTCAGGCCCAGCGGAGTGACCGTCCGCGCTCGTTCCTCAGCGGGAATCTTCTACGGCGCGGAAACGCTGCGGCAGTTGTTGGAAGGCGAGGGCGGGCAGGCGGTCCTGCCCGCAGTTGAAATCCACGACTGGCCCAGCCTGGCCTATCGGGGAACAATGGTGGACATGAGCCACGGGCCACTGCCCACGGTGCAGGAAGTGCAGCGGCAACTGGACTTTATGGCCCGTTGGAAGGCGAATCAATATTACTTCTACAGCGAAGACAGCATCGAACTGAAGGCTTTCCCGCTGATCAATCCGGAGGGCCGATTCTCGCAGGAGCAGGTCCGGGAGATCATCGCTTACGCCCGCCAACGCCACATTGACGTAGTCCCCTGCCTGGAGCTTTACGGCCACCAGCACGATCTCTTCCGGGTGGAGCGGTACTCGGAGCTGGGATTCATCCGGTATGGCAGGGATTTTGATCCGAGGAGTTCCAGGCTTATTTCAGTACTCACCGATTGGATCGATCAGTTCTCACAGCTATTCCCAAGCTCTTTCTTCCACATCGGGCTCGACGAGACAGGTGAAACGAAGGAGCTCGCGTCAAATCCGGATAAGCTCTATATGAATTTATTCCTGAAGGTTTCAAACCTGGTTCGAGGTCATGGAAAAACGGTGATGGTATGGAGCGACATGTTTGCGAAGTACCCCACGTTGATCCCACAAATACCAAGCGGAACCATTGTCGTACCATGGGGCTACGAACACACCGTTTATGAACCTTACTGGGAGCCATTCGCCACGCTCCCCATCCCCAAATTCATCGCGAGCGGAGTCAGCGTATGGGACCAGATCTTGCCGGACTTCGACATGTCATTCGACAACATCGATAACTTTCTGGCCGCGGGGCGCGCACACGGGGTTCTGGGCATCATCAATACCGTATGGACAGACGACGTGATGGTGTTGATGCGCCCAGCCCTGCCCGGAATTGCTTACGGCGCGATCGCGTCCTGGCAAACCCAGCCCGTAGATCGCTCGCAGTTCTTTTCGGATTATGCAGAAGTTGTATATCCCGCTGCCCTGCGGGCACAAGTGTCTGCAGGATTGCGAGATCTTTCTGAAGCAGAATCCCGATTGGCGACTGCCGTTGGTGAGGAAACGGGCCCCCAACTCTGGGATGATCCGTTTGAGCCCGATCGGCTCTCGCGAATACACGCTCATCTGGAAGATATTCATGGCGCACGACGGGCCGCGGAAGACGCCCAGGTCCAGTTGATGCAAACACTCCAGATACACGGCAGTCACCTCGCGCTTCCGGAACTGCTTCTCGAAGCTCAACTGGCCGACTACGCAACCATGAAGTATCTCTATGCCGACCAGATCAGTGGATTCTGGCAGCAGTTGGGCAAGTCGCCGGATCCCAGTGACCTTTCGTTTTATAGCGGGGAAATCTATAGCCACGACCATAGCCGGATCGCGGACCTATTGGATGCCATCGGCAATCTGCAACAGCCTTACCGCATTGCGTGGCTCGCAGAGTATACGCCGTACCGACTCCGTCGAGTCATGGCAAGATTCGATGGAGAGTTGGACTACTGGTGGACTGTGAAGAAGCGGCTGGAATATTTCGAAAATCACTATCGCAAAGGGGACACGCTTCCGCCGCTCGACTCATTCACCCGCCCACGCTGATTAGAATCGGACGGTGGACATGCGCGACCCGTTTCCATCCGTGCCAAGGCTTAAGTAGAAGACTGCTCCTTCATGAGCAGATTCTTAATAGGTGCTCGTTCCCAAAAACACTTGTTTGCTGAACCCTGGAAACATACAAATCGCGTGCTGAAAATGCGGGATTTAGAGATGGCGTTTCAGAGGGGTTTTTGGAACCCCTGATTCAAATTGCTCGGCGGCACGCGAGCTGGTGGCGGAAAAATACCAGATTTCGCGCGAGCGGCAGGACCGGTTTGCACTCGAAAGCCACCGGCGCGCCGTTGCGGCCATCAAAAGCGGAAAGCTGAAAGACCAGATTGTGCCTGTTTGCGTGCCCTGCAAAAAGAGCGAGATGCGGGAGTTTTCCGTTGACGAATCGCCGCGCGAAGACACTTCGCTGGAAAAGCTGGCCCGCCTGAAACCCGCTTTCAAACAGGGCGGAACGGTGACGGCGGGCAACGCTCCGGGGACGAATGACGGCGCCGCCGCCACGCTGGTGACCTCGGCTGAAACCGCGCAGAAGCTGGGCAAAAAGCCCATGGCGCGGATTGTGGCGCAGGCGGTGAGCGGCGTGGAACCGCGCTGGGTGATGATGGCCCCGATTGACGCGGTCGAGTCGCTGCTGAAAAGAACCGGCTGGAAAGTTGAAGATGTTGACCTGGTGGAGCTGAACGAGGCCTTTGCCGTGCAGGCGGTGGCCGTGATCGAGCAACTGGGACTGGACCCGCAGAAGACCAACGTGAACGGCGGCGCAGTGGCGCTGGGACATCCGATTGGCGCCTCGGGAGCGCGCATCCTGGTGGACCTGCTGTACGAAATGGAACGCCGCGACGCGCGCCGCGGAGTTGCCGCGCTGTGCCTCGGCGGCGGCAACGTCGAAACCGGCCATGTTGATCCTTCCAGACTGATCGCTAACTGGCGGACCGCATGGCACAGGGCTTGCGAACTGGCAGGGGTTTCTAGATTGCGGTATCATGATTTGCGACATTCGGCGGTTACCAAGATGCTCCAAAACGGAGTTCCTATTGCCACGGTTGCTCAGGTGCTTGGCTGGTCGGCTTCCACGGCCATTCGGATGGCCAAGCGTTACGGTCACATCCGGCCCGAAGCTCAACGGCAGGCCTTAGAGCTTATTGCCACGGTCTTGCCCAGTACCATGGCGGACGAGAGAGAGGCCGATTTTGCGGGAGCGTCACACCAAGTTCCACACCAAGCGCCGAATGTCAATTAGCTAAGTCCTTGCAGGCCCGTAGCTCAGTCTGGTTAGAGCGCTACCTTGACACGGTAGAGGTCAACGGTTCGAGTCCGTTCGGGCCTACCATTCCTCCCCCTTAAGCTCATTGGATTAGCGTTATTGTGCTGGTGCCCCATTGCACAAGCCCGGGTGTCTCCGCCGAAGGCGGGCGCCCGGGAAAATCTAGCCCTTGTATGTCACGACACGTCCCCACAGGCTCTTGGTGCCCCACAGCCCCGAGCGCAGGCACTCGAGCTGCACGATCTGGCTGTGATCGACGAAGAGATTCACTTCAGCGCCGTAATTCTTGATGTACCAGGCGAAAACTTCCGGGTCCGCGGCTTCAAACATGATCTTCTCGGTTCCCAGGGCGTTTACAAATTTCGCCGGAACATCCGTACGCCAAACTTTGACGTTTTCAGTAATGCCTTCGGATTCGATCATGATCATGTAGGCCCCGGCTTCCAGAAAGCGCTTGGCCTGGGCGATGGCGCCATCAGGATCGCGCGAGCCTTCGGCCGCCAATTCTTCGGCGCTGGTGGCGCCGCCTGCGCCAAACTGGATGCCGACCTCCGGCTTGGCCTTGAGCCCGGCCTTTTGCACTTTTTCGATCAGCCGCAGCCAGTCGTCATGAGGAATGGTGATGAAGCCGCTGGAGATTTCAATGATGTCGAAGCCGAGCGATTTGCACTCCTCGATATAACGCGTCACGGATTCCGGCCCCTGCGTGAGAACGTGCTCGATGAATCCGCCGGTGGAGACGAGTACATCATGCGCATGGCACAGGTCGAGCAATTTCTTGACGGTCTGGCGCGGCATCAGGCTGAACGATCCGCCGGCAAATTTGAGAGCATCCACGTACCAGCCCATGGTGTCGAGAATGTCCTGAAGATACCGGCTGCCCATCGGCGTGTAATAAGGCCCGCGGATTTCTGTGATGCCGCGCTGGCGCGGCTTTGCGGGCCGGTCATTCAGCCGCAGAAATGGGAACGCGCGGTCAGAGTGTTGATTTTGGGCTTCTGGCATGATGAAGAACTCCTCTCATTTCAGGGCACTCTGGGGTTTTTTGCCCCACTGGCTAACCGCGCCGATGTAGTTGCCCAACTGCATGGCGCCGTCAGGCTCAATTCCGGAAAAGGCGCGCGGCTTGGAGCGGTTCGGCGCTATCAACCAATTAGATGCACCCGCGTTCAACTTGGCACGCACATTTTTGCGCCTCGGGCGCGCCATTCCGTGTCACGATTCGTTAACAGGACATGCGTGTGCTGGAGAAGCAAGGGCCCGATTACGAGGGTTATCACACGCTGCCTGTTCTGTCTGGAAAACTGCTCTTACGGAATTTCAGCGGCTCTGTGGCCCGTATGCTCCGGCCTCCTTGCGGCGCAAGATCTCGAGAGCCGCGAGGAACTTGGAAAACATTGCAGTTCGTCGATTTGATGAAAGTTCTGGCAAAATCGAACTGCCGGCGGTAGGCATGGGCTGCAACGGCTGGGAAGGGAAACGAATCAAAAGAGCCAGGAGGATCCAATGGAGGCGAAGAAGACGTTCAAGGTGTTTCATTTCAAAAGTGCAATCGCGTGGCAGACCGCCAGGCGTGGGACGATGACGAACAGCCGGCGCCCGCCGGTCGAGATCGGGAGCCCGCCGGAATTCAAGGGGACGGAGGACGTGTGGTGCCCGGAGGAGTTGCTGACCGGCGCGGTGAACAGTTGTCTGATGCTCACCTTCCTGAGTTTCGCGGAGCGGCGACAACTGGAAATATCAGCTTATGAGAGCAGTGCCGAAGCAACCGTGGAGAACGACGGCGGGAAATACCGCGTGACCCACATCCAAATACAGCCCACGGTGTCGCTCGGCCGGGAGAGTGACATTCCGTTTGCGCAAGAGATCTTCAAAGACGCGAAGGAAGCCTGCATCATTTCGAACTCGGTGAGCGCGGCGGTCGAGTTGCTTCCGCAGTTTGAAGTTGGCAAACAAGCGAACGCCCGAGGGAACCGCATGGGCTACGGGGGGACAGATCCCAAGCCGGACATGGCGCAAGTTCGCGACGAAGGATTCATGCGCCAGGCGATCCGGTTGGCCCGCGCCGCTCTCGAACGCGGCGACACGCCGGTCGGCTCGGTGGTGGTTCGCGAAGGGCGCATTGTCGCCGAGGGCATCGAGGGCGTGCGGAGCGAAAAGGATTTCACCGCACATGCAGAACTCAAAGCGGTGCAGGATGCCTGCCGCAATTTAGCGACTCGCGAACTCGAGGGCTGCGAGCTATATACCACCGCGGAGCCTTGCTTCATGTGTTCGTTCGTGATTCGTAGCGCCCATATTTCCAGGGTGATAATGGGAAAGGCCGTGCCGCACATTGGCGGCGTCAGCTCAAAGCATCCCATTCTCACTGACGCCGGCATTCCCAACTGGCCGCCGCCTCCGGTGGTGGTGAGAGGCGTGCTCGAAAAGGAATGTAGCGAGTTGTTTGTTCCTTAGGCAGCCGCCGATTTCTGCCCGTCATTGGCCGATGCCGCAGCACGATGACCAACAGCCCGTTCCACTATTTCGCCGACATCGTGAACTGCTTTCCCTTTTCCCCGACCTGAAAAATCAGAAGCTTTGCGGGCTTTGTGCTGCTCAGGTTGCGCAGAGCTCGATGGACATGCATCGGAGGCTCGTAAAAGTACTCGCCGGGCTTGTATCTCCGGGGAGGATCCGGGTCAACCTGGTTCTCGATCTCGCCTTCCAGCACATAGGCAAAAACCGGCCCCGTATGCTTGTGCGGCTGGGAGTTGCCGCCGGGAGCGACGGTGAGCGTCAGCACCGTCACCTCTGGATTGGGCATTTCAGCCAAAGGTTCCTGCATCAACGTGTGAATTCCGATGGCCCGCATGTTTTGCATGTGGCCCTGGGCGGCTTGTCGGGACCGTTGCGCTGCTGCCCGCAAGGGCGTGCCGGCGCTCTCAAGAAAGAATCCGGCCACCATGGCGGCGAGGCTGTTGTTCATTTCGCGTCGAGTTGTCATGTTGCAAGTCTCCTTTCGCAAGGTCGTCGCAATCCGCGCGGTACGGAGCGCGCTCAAACCGCAGCAGGCAGATCGCACCCGGACCGCGGCTTAAAGGTTAATGTGCAGGGCTCGATCTGTACAGAAGAGTTTTCGGATGAAACTCCGACCAGGCAAACCAGAATTCCGGCTCCAGAATCAGCGGCTTTAACCGCGTCCCCTTCATACGCCCGGTCAGGCATACGCCATAGGCGTTCCACGTCGAATGGGTTTCCAGGTCGATAAGTTTGTCGGCCTCGGAATCGGCGGCGCGGAAGCGCAGCCTTTCACCGCCCGCTTCGGCCACGAACGCTGTGGTCGTGTCCGAGGCGGGCTGATGCACAATCAATACCGGCCTGCCTCCTACCGTGTCATTTACCACTCGCGTGCGCTCGAGCGCGGACATCGGGTAGGCCTTCACCTCTCCGCCCGCCTCAAGTCCCACGATCGTGTCCTTCGGATGCAGCCGGCGATCGTGGTTAAAAGCGCCATTCGGCGCCGCGCCAGCCATGCCCATTATTCCCTGATCGATGATCCTGTTCCTGGCCGCCAGTTGATCCGCGTAACCAGGCAGTGGCTGCAACACCAGCGTCTCCGGATGCTGCCTGCGCCACTCCCTCCAGGTCGTCAACAGAAAGGGATAGAGCGCCAGATGCGCGCCCTTGAGCGGCCCGGAGATGGCTTCGCGGGTTGATTGCTGCCAGCGGCTGCCTGTCTCACGGTCTTTGAACACTTCATTGCCGCCGATCAGGCCGGCCGTATCGAACACGAGGGCCCTGCCTCGCGCGGCGGCCCTGAACACGAGGGCCGTGTTGCAATACGATCACCAGGTGACCGCGATGCTCCCGTCCGTCATCCGGTCCTGCACAACGCCGTGCTGCGCCAGGATCGCCGCCGGATACGCCTTGGCGGTTTTATCGTCAGTTACCCCAATCAGCAAATCATCAGGTGACATAAAAGAGGCCTGCGAGGCCGGGATGAATCGCGGATGGGCGATGGTGGTGTAGGGCAGGGGCGTTTGCTTCGCCAGCGTCGTGAACGGCCGCGGCGCAAAAGCCAGAGCTGCGGCTGTCGCGAGCAGTGCCGCCAGCCAACCCAGTTTGCCACCCTTTGCCCGAGACTGAATCTTGCCCGAAACGCGATCTTCCGCTCGCGCGCTTTCTCCGCCGATTCGTGCGTTTATCATTTGCGAATGCCCCAATGCCGCGGCTCCTTGAACTCGACGCACTCCCAGCGTCTCTTCGAGTTTACACCCAACCGCGAAGCGAAATTTCAGATTTGCGCAGTAGCCAGGGATGCTCCTCGGTGCATGCGGTCCACGGCTGGCGCACAGGACCTGATATATCGCAATGTGATATATTGTTCAAGCGCACTCGAGACAGAGAGGTGGAAGTATGAAACGATATGGGCAGGTCATCCGGCTGCAGCCCGGGGCGAAAGAGGAGTACGTCCGCTATCATGCCAAGGTGTGGCCGGAAGTGCTCCGGACAATTCGCGATTGCAACATCCGCAACTACTCGATTTTTCTGAAAGACGATACCCTGTACGCCTACTTCGAATACCTTGGCGATGATTACCGCGCCGACATGGCAAAGATGGCCGCCGATCCTAAAACGCAGGAGTGGTGGGCTATCATGGGGCCGATGCAGCAGCCGGTCGCAACCAGGGAAAAGGGTGAGTGGTGGGCCAATATGGAAGAGGTTTTCCACACCGACTAATGACCGCCAGCGGCTAAAGAGAAGCAGTGCATTTGTGCGATAGGCGACTTCGTTTTTCAACCCCCTGACATTAGTCCAAATGGCGATACGCCGAGCCGCGCGAGTCTAGCCGAGACGGTAAACACGGGCGGCGTTTTCGTAGAACAGCTTCTGTTGGTTCTCTTCCCCGGCGGGTTGGGTCAGCAGCTTGAGGGTTTCCACCCATTTTCGCAGCGAGGCAGCCAGCGTGCATACGGGCCAGTCGCTGCCAAACATCACTCGGTCCCACCCGAAACACTCAATCACATGCTCAACGTAAGGGCGCAAATCTTCGGGCGTCCACTTTTCAAGATTGGCGTTGGCCAGGATCCCGGAAACTTTGCAGACGACGTTGGAAAATTTTGACACTTCCAGAATTTGCTCACGCCAGGGATGGAACACCTGGTCCTTCACCTGAGGATTTCCGCAGTGGTCAAGGATAAAGGAAACTTTCGGGCACTTATCGATCAGTCGAATGGCAACAGGCAATTGGCGCGCCAGCACGCAGACGTCGAATGAGAGTCCGTAAGCATGCAGCAGCCGCACATTTTCGGCGAAGAGGCGTGAATCCCCGACTTCGTCAGGCTGCGTGTGCAGCACTCTTCGAACGCCCTTCAGTTTGGGGTGGCCGGCGATCTGGTCAAGATAATCTGCAAAGCCCGTTTTTTCCGGCCTTGCGCAGGCCACAACGCCCTCCAGCGGATTGTTCTGCTCAGCCAGCGCCAGGATGTGCCGCGTTTCACCTAGCATGTACGCTTCATCAACGTCGGCTTCCAGGTGCACGGTTTTCTCGATATTCAATCCTTCACTCGCTTCGAGATAATCCGCCATGCCAAAGCTTTTCCGCAGCGAAGGGAGATCGTCGATCCATGAATACGTAAATAAGTCCAGATCCCAAAGGTGCTGGTGGGTGTCGATGATCTTCATGGTTTCGTCCGATCCCTTTGGCTCAGATGCTCAACCGCACTTCCGGCCCCCGCGCCGGGTGCGATTTTACATCCAAACCTGCCCAGTTCAAACAGCTCCTGACCTCCGGGTTTAGCGCAGCCGTTGAGCTGCTGCGCTCGTGATTTTCCGAAAGGCTGTGGTTCGGCGGCAATAAGCTCTCGCTTCGCGGGGTCAGCAGACGCTACAATGCAGGCTTCGCGGCAGGCCGCCATCGGAGCCTATGGGCGGCGGTTGCGCCAGCGGTGTTGATGCTGGCGCGGCCGGGGACCGTTTGATAAGCACCATCCAGGAGAAAGCATACAGTTGACAGGACTCGGATACAGATTCCGCAGAACTGAGCGGCGCCTCCCGGCCTGTCGCGGCGCCTGGGCACTCGGTGGATTAGCGGCAGAATCGCCCCGGAAAGGCGGAAGTTTACGATGAACCGTTGCCGCTGGCTTCTTCTTGCCCTCGTGTTTGTCGCCATCATGATCAACTACGTCGATCGCGGCAACCTCAGCATTGCGGCCCCGGACATGATGAAGGACTTCCGGATCAACCCGGAAAGCATGGGCGTTCTGCTCTCAGCCTTTTTCTGGACCTATGCCGCGTTTCAGATCCCGTCCGGGATGCTGGTAGACCGTTTTGGCATCCGCTGGTCCTACACGCTCTCTTTTTTGTTCTGGTCGCTCGCCTCCGCTGCCATTGCCCTCAGCCGAGGGCCCGGCGACGTGATTGGCATGCGCATGGCGCTGGGCGTGGCCGAATCGGTTGCTCCGCTGGCCAGCGTTGCTTTCATCCGCAGCAGCTTTTCCGGCGAGGAACAGGGGATGCCGACCTCAATCTATATTGCCGGCCAGAACATCGGGCCTGCGCTGGGCGTGCTGGTCGGAACCATCCTGATCGACAGGTTCGGCTGGCGGATGATGTTTGCCATCACCGGACTGGGAGCGCTGGCGTGGGTGCCCTGCTGGCTGGCAGCCGCTCCGCGTGACGGCAGCCGCGCTGAGCGTCGGGCGGCAAGGGAAGCCGATGAGCCGTCCGGGCCCAGGCCCTGGACGTGGAACATGCTGCTGCGCAACGGCACCTTCTGGGCCATGGCGCTGGCCACGCTGCTGGCTTCTTACTACTGGTATTTTGTGCTGACCTGGGTGCCGAGTTACCTGGTGATCTCGCGAGGATTCTCAACGCTTGGAATGGGGCGCGTGCTTTCCACCGCGCTCCTGATCATGGCCCTGGTGAATATCGTGGCGGGCAAGTTGGCGGACAGACTGGCAGCCGTCATCAGCGTCTTTCGCGCCAGGTTGTGGTTTGTTGTGCTCGGGTATATCGGCACAGGGGCCATTCTGCTGTTGCTGGTGACAGGCCGCGAATGGTCGCTTCCTGTCCTGACGTTTTCGTTGTGCGCCACAGGCATTGGGAATTCCACCTACTGGGCGATTGTGCAGCACGCCTCACCGAAACATCTGGTGGGTCGGGCGGTCGGATTCCTGAACACAGTTTCGGTGCTGGGCGGCGTCCTGGCGCCTATTGTCACGGGATGGCTTCTTGGGCCGCAGAAACATTTTGGCCCGGCAATCCTGATCGCGGGTATCTGTCCCGTTCTGGCTGCTTTCTGTCTGCTCGCGGCAGGGTCCAAAGGGCTCGCGAGTGTTAAAACATTGCTGGCAGGCAAAGTTTATACGGAAGCGTAGCCGTGAGTGCCCGGTTGTAGGTGTGGCGCTCTGGAGAGCCGGTCTGAGGCAGGTAGCGGACTGCCGATTCGAAGAGAGTGGTTTTCAGCAGGAGATGCTGAATGGAGCATTTCGACGCCATCGTCGCCGGCATGGGAGGCATGGGCAGCGCCACGGCTTATCAGCTTGCGCGGCGCGGCCTCAAAGTGCTGGGACTCGAAAAGCACAATCTTCTGCACGACATGGGCTCCTCGCACGGCCTCACGCGCATTATTCGCCTGGCGTATTACGAACATCCCGCTTACGTTCCGCTGCTTTTTCGCGCTTACGAACTGTGGCGCCACCTTGAAAACATTACCGGCGAAAGGATCCTGTTTGTGACGGGCGGCATCGATGCCGGCCCTGAGAACGGCCGGATCGTTCAGGGATCGCTGGCGGCGTGCGAGGAGCATTCTCTTCGCCACGAAGTGCTGGACGCCGCCAATCTGCAGGAACGCTTTCCGGGCGTTCGCCTCTCAAAGGACATGGTCGGCGTCTATTCGCCTGACAGCGGATTCGTTCTCTCTGAGCGCGCCATCTCGCTCTACACGCACCTCGCGCTCGATCTAGGAGCGGAGGTCCATGGCCGCGAGCCCGTCGTGGGCTGGGAGGTTCGTCCGGATTTCGTCATCGTCCGCACGGAGACCGCGACTTATTCCGCCGGCCGGCTGATCGTGTCTGCGGGCGCCTGGGCGTCGAAACTGATGCCCTCCCTCAGCAAAGTTCTCCAGCCGGAAAGGCAGGTGCTGATCTGGACCCGCCCGCTCCGTCCGGAAATCTTCCAGCTCGGCGCATTCCCGATTTTCAATCTGCAAAGCCCTGAAGGCCATTTCTATGGGTTCCCTGTGCACGACTTTCCGGGATTCAAGATCGGGCGATATCATCACCGGAATGAAAGAGTGGACCCCGACTCGATGGACCGCGAGTGCCACCCGGAAGACGAAGCGGTGCTGCGCGAAGGCATTCTCCGCTACTTCCCGCAAGCGAACGGTCCCACGCTTGCCCTGAAGGTCTGCCTGTTTACCAACACGCCGGACGAGCATTTCATTTTGGACGCGCATCCGGAGTCCGACCGCGTGTTCATCGCCGCCGGATTCTCAGGCCACGGATTCAAGTTTTGCAGCGTGGTGGGTGAAATCATGGCCGAGCTTGCCACCAGCGGCGCAACCCGCCACAACCTCGACCTCTTCCGCCTCAACCGCGACTTCAAGCCGCAGCCGCCTCCGGCGTCATTCTGATCCCGTCGCGCAGGAGAGGAATCTGCTTCTTCCTGCCGCCCCTTGGCCGGGTAGCGCAGCCTTGTCCTTAAAGGCTGCGGCTTTTCGTTCGGCCGCGACTACTCGGCGACTGGCGTGTGGTTCGTCCTTCTCTGTGCTCTCTGCGCCATGAAGACCTTCAACACAGAGGACAGAGAGGCCCTCTGTGTCCTCCGTGTTAGAGCTTTTAACCAACAGAGGTCGCAGAGCCGTACCGGTTTTCATACTCCGACTACACCGTGCGAACCGCGCTGCTCCTCTCCTCCCGCTAAAAGCCGCTTGACATTGACCCACCGGAGGTATATGTAGGTATTCTAGGTATTATTGAAGAGCAGTGGTTAGTGGTAAGTGATGAGTACCGGACATGCGGCCGAAGTCGGAAGTTGAAAAATGGGAGTAGCAAGTCGCGGCAACCCTATTTCCTACTTCCCATTTCCGTTCTTGCTGACGGCCGACTGCTGAAAGCTGAAGGCTTAATCCATGCGCTGGTATCAACGGTTTTTCCGCAGAAAGCTCACCGAGAGCCATCTCGACGCCGAGCTTCGCTTCCATCTCGAGCAGAGGATTGCCGACCTCGTGGCCGCGGGCATGGTTCCGGAAGAAGCGCGCCGCCACGCCCGGGTCGAGTTCGGAGGCCTCGACCAGGTGAAAGAGGAATGCCGCGACGTAGGTGCCGCACGATTCATTGAAACTCTGATCCGGGACCTGCGCTACGGTCTGCGGCAGCTTCGCCGCAATCCCGGCTTCACGGCGGTCGCGGTTATCACCCTTGCGCTCGGCATCGGCGCGAACACAGCGATTTTCAGCGTGGTGAATGCCGTGCTCTTGCGCCCGCTACCGTACAAAAATGCTGATCGCCTTGTGACCGTTTGGAGCTACAACAAATCGCGAGGCTTCGACACCGATCAGGTTTCGCCTCCCGATTTCGTCGATTGGCACTCCGAAAATCACGTCTTCCAGAGCATGGCGGCGTCCACCGAAGCCGAGTACACGCTGACTGGTGAGGGAGATCCCGCGCTCATTATCGCGTACGCATTTTCTCCGGAGTATTTTCACGTGCTTGGCGTGCAACCGCTCTTGGGGCGAACTTTCCTGCCGGCGGAAGACCAGCCCGGCAAGGACCACGTGACCGTCCTGAGTTATTCCTTTTGGCAGAGTCGCTTCGGCGGCGACCGAAATCTGATAGGCAAGTCAATTACATTAAACGGCGAGCCTTACACGGTTGTTGGAATTATGCCGCCAGACTTCCAGTATCCCACGTTCACAGAATTGTGGACCCCATTGACGGTGCCGCCTGAGGCTGCCAACGACCGCGGGTACCGTTATCTTCGGGTGATGGCCCGGTTGAAGCCCGGCGTTACGATCCAGCAGGCTCAGACGGAAATGAACACCATCGCCGGCCGCCTGGCCCTTGAGTACCCAAAGACCAACAAAGACCAAGACGCCACAAACCTGATCAGCCTGCGCCAGATGATCAGCGGCGACATTCGTCCCGCTCTGCTGGTACTTTTGTGCGCAGTTGGAGTGGTCCTGCTAATCGCCTGCGTGAACGTTGCCAATTTGCTTCTTGCAAAAACGGCGGGCCGCCAGAAAGAAATCTCAGTCCGTGTGGCCCTTGGAGTCGGCCGCTCACGGCTGGTCAGGCAATTTCTTGCGGAGAGCGTTCTGTTGGGGCTCTGCGGTGGGACGTTGGGCGTGCCTCTGGCTCTGTGGGGCGGGCAAGCATCGGTGGCAATGTTTCCCCCCAATATTTTCAACATCAACATTCCACACCTTGAAAGGATTCCGATTGACGGCCGGGTGCTGGGATTCTCTTTGGGCGTTTCGTTGCTCGTGGGCCTGGTCTTTGGACTGATTCCCGCGCTGCAGGGGGGCGGCGCGAACATTAACGAGGCGCTCAAGGAGTCCGGCCGCTCCATGGCGGGTAGCGCCCAACGCTTGCGCTTTCGCAACGGCTTGGTGATTTCGGAAATTGCACTTTCGCTAGGATTGCTCGTGGCCGCCGGGCTCGCTCTCAAAAGCCTTGTCGACCTGCTTAGGGGGAATCTGGGCTTCAACCCAGATCATGTCCTGACCATGCGTGTTCTTCTGCCAAACTACAAGTACAAGACGGACGCTCAACAGATCGCGTTTAGCGATCAAGCCTTAGAGGGCATCAGATCGCTTCCCGGCGTGAGGGCGGCGGGGTCGGTTACCTTTCTTCCGCTGAGTGGATGGGAAGGCAGGCGTTCCGTTTCATTGAAGGGGCAGCCAACTCCAGAGGATCAGCGACCCGTGGCCCAGTGGAGTTCGGTAACACCAGGCTATTTCCGCGCTATGGAAATTCCGCTGGTCAGAGGCCGCTTCTTTACAAACCAGGACAGCCAGGCTGCGCCTCCCGTGGCCGTCATCAGCCAAAGTTTGGCACGCCGCCTATCGCCAAACGCCGATCCAGTCGGCAATCGAATTATCGTCCAGGGCCTCAAGAAGTCCACCGAAATTGTGGGGGTGGTTGGCGATGTGCACCAGCGGGGCATCACATCCGGGGAAACCTCGGCAATCTATCTGCCATTTTCTCAAAGTCCAGTCCGGATTATTTGTTTTGCTATCCGCACAGTTTCCAACCCGCTTGATTTGGCAAAAGCCGCCGAAAGCAAGATCTGGACGGTGGATAAGGATCAATCGATTGGTTACGTGATGCCAATGCGAGAACTCGCCTCGGAGACACTCGCGCCTCAGCGGGTCGTCGCGCTGCTCCTGGCCGGCTTCGCGTGTATGGCCTTGCTCCTTGCCGCGGTCGGCATGTATGGGGTGATTTCCTATTCGGTCACTCAACGCACGCACGAAATTGGCATCCGCATGGCGCTGGGAGCGAAGAAGAATGATGTTCTTCGGATGATCATCGGGCAAGGGCTCAGACTGGCGCTGATCGGCGTGGCGATTGGTGTTGCCGGGGCGCTGGCGGTGACGCGCTTCCTATCGAGCCTGCTCTATGGCGTCAAGCCCACCGACCCGCTCACCTTCGTTGCGGTCTCGGTGATCCTGATCGCCGTGGCGCTCGTGGCCTGTTATATCCCTGCCCGCCGCGCCACAAAAGTCGACCCGATGGTGGCGCTGCGGCACGAGTAGCGGCGCGTTTACCGCGCCACATCTGGAATTGGCGGCGTAAAGCCGCTACGGACGCGGACGGCCGAAGTGGACCCGATGGTGGCCTTGCGGCACGAATAGCGGTTACTGTTCTCGCCTGGACTCGCCCGCATTCCACAACAGAAGAAACTCAACCACATTTGCGACGGCCATTGCGCCATTCGCCAAAGCCATGGATCGGGTACTTGGCAATGGGAGTAGCCACCTGCGCTGGGCGAGCTGTCATTCTGAGGCCGATTTTCGGCCGAAGAATCTGCGTTTCGAACCGCGGCGCGCGCGTCCCGCCGCCATAGTCGGCGGTGTATGTCATCTCTCATGACATGTGATATATTATGGGATGTCAATGTTGCGGCGCGTGGTAGTGGACACCTCCGTGATTGTTGCAGCACTCCGCACCCGGCGCGGCGCCGCCAACCAGGTGTTGCGCCTGCTGGCACGCCGGGAGTTGGTTCTCCTCGCCACGCCCCCGCTGTTTCTGGAATATGAGGACGCCCTGAAGCGCCCTGAACAGCGGCTGGCTCACGGGCTAGCGATCGAAGCCATCGACGATTTCCTGGCCGAACTGGCAGCGCTGATCGAGCCCGTTGAAACGCATTTTCGGTGGCGCCCGCAGGTGCGGGATCCGAGCGACGAGATGGTGCTCGAAACGGCGATCAACGGCTGGGCGGACGCTTTGGTGACTTACAACCTCAAACATTTCGCTCTGGCTGGCGACCGGTTCAAGGTTCCTATCCTTTGTCCGGCGGATCTGCTAAGAAAGGTAAGGCGATGAGCAAGGCAACGTATCCCTTAAAACTTCCGCTTTCAGTGAAGCGAGCGGCCGAGCGGCTGGCCAAAGAGGACGGCGTGTCTCTCAATCAGTGGATCGCCGTGGCCGTGGCCGAAAAGGTTGGAGTGATCGAAACGGCCGCCGAGTTCTTCAAGCGGCGGGCGGGATCGGCAACCGGCCGCGGATTGATGCGCTTCCTGCGCCAGGCGCCGGATGTTGAACCGGAAGTCGAGGATCAAAAAGGCCGTTAGGCTGGCCTAAGAAGCGTATGATCTGTCTGGGCCGCAGAGTGGAAGGGATTGGCCGGTGAACCTCCGCCAGTCAGTGAACCAGCTACCGCACCCGCGGTCTTGTCGCTCTCGCCGTTTATAATTCTCCGAGGAGAATGCAATGCAAAATCATTCGTTGGATGGCCGGGTGGCCGTGGTCACGGGCGCGAGCAGAGGATTGGGGAAGCAGATGGCGATGGCGCTGGCGGAAGCCGGAGCGACGGTTGCCCTGGTGGCCAGAAGCGGAGAGTTGCTGGAGAAAGTTAAGGCAGAGATTGAAGGCCGGGGCGGCAAAGCCCATGCGTTTGTCGCGGACCTCCGCGAAGAAGCAGAAGTCACCAGAATGGCCGGGCAGGTGAGTGACGCGGCCGGCGCCCCCGACATCCTGATCAACAATGCCGGCATCAACCTGCGCAAGCCGTTGCACGAGTTCTCGCTTGACGAGTGGCATCGCGTGATGCAGACAAACCTGGACAGTGCTTTCCTCTGCAGCCGCGTGTTTGTGCCGGGGATGATGAAAAAGAAATTCGGGCGCGTCGTCAACATCGCGTCCACCATGGCGCACGTCGCTCTCGCACACCGCACGGCCTATTGCACAAGCAAATTCGGGCTGCTGGGGATGACGAAGGCGCTGGCGCTTGAACTGGCGCCTTATGGCGTCACTGCCAACGCCATCAGTCCCGGCCCTTTTGCAACGGAGATGAATACCGTTCTGATGCAGGACCCCGCGCGTAATGCGGAGTTTACCTCGAAGATTCCAGTGGGCCGATGGGGCAAGGTGGAGGAGATCGGGCCGCTGGCGGTTTTCCTCTGCTCTGATGCTGCGGGCTTTATCACCGGCACCGACATTCTGATTGACGGTGGCTGGACGGCACAGTGATTCGGGAGGGCAAGTGTTCTAGTTCGCCCGCGACGATCGCCGCGGACCTTTTGTGCATCGTAAACAATGTGATAGTTTTTATGTTCAGGCTTTTTGGGAACATAAAGAGTGTTTCCGGTGTCTGTGTTTACGGGCAGCGGAAGATTTTCGCGCGGGAAACACGCTCTCGCCGTGTTTTGCCCGTGACAGGTGGTGACAGCGATGCTCTTTGATTCGGAAGCTCCCAAACCCAAGACCGGAATTCGCAAGTATTGGCCCCTGGTGGTGATTATTATTGTGGTTGCGGGAGTTATCGGATTCTTTGCATTCCACAACCTGCCGGAGAAGCGCGCGGTGGCGAATTTCCTGACGCAGCTCCAGAACGGGAATTACAAAGAAGCCTATAGTTTGTGGCAGCCGGCGCCCGACTACACCTATGATGAATTTCTGCACGACTGGGGACCCCAGGGTGACTACGGAAAGGTCCGCGAGTTTAAGATCGTCGGGGCCGAATCAAAAGGGAACGCGGTCGCTATTGTGATCGTCACCATCAACAATCGAACTCCGGCGCTGGCCTTGCTCGTCGATCGGAAGTCAAAAGGGCTTGCCTACTCTCCTTATTAGCTGCCGCCCGTTCCGTAACCTCCGTCGTTGATGGCCATCAAGAGCTCCTTCGGCCTGATTTCTGCCGTTCCAAACTTCAGGACCACGCGCCCGGCTGCGATGTTGGCAAGCCTGGCGGCGTCCGTCATGCGTGCTCCCGAACTGAAAGCCAGAGCAAGGACCGCGAGCACAGTGTCACCCGCGCCGGTGACGTCGTAGACGGGCCGGGCCTCGCTTCTGATGTCGTGGACTGCGCCGCCTTTTTCGAAGAGTGTCATGCCCTCAGCTCCGCGAGTGATCAAGAGATAGGCACAGTCAAGCTCAGCCAACAGGCGGCGGCCGCCCGCTTCCAGGCTGGCGTGGTCGCGCATGGATTGGCCCGCCATCAGCTCTGCTTCGTGCAAGTTCGGCGTGACGGCTGTGGCGTGGCGGCAAATTTCAGGGTGGTCGGGCTTCGGATCGACAAACACTGGGATTCGCTGCTGGCGTGCAACAGACAAAACCTGACTGCACAACTCCGTGTCAACCGAACCTTTTCGATAGTCAGAAATGATCAGCGCATTCAATTTGGGCGCCCATCGGGTGAAACTGCGGTCCATTCGCGCGGAAGTTCTGGGCGAGATGGGAGCGGGCTTTTCAAAGTCAAGCCTTAGCAACTGATGCTGATGAGCAACAATCCGGACCTTGCGCGGGGTGATGCGGCCGGGCTCCCGAACCAGGGTCCCGGACGCCACGCCCCGGGCCTTCAGTTCCTTGCAAAGCCGGTCGCCGCTTTCATCCATTCCAATGGCTCCGAAAGGGATGGAGCGACCACCCAGGGCCCGAATATTGATGGCCACATTGCCCGCACCACCGGGGAAACGTTGCGGCTCGGAATGGCCGTTCATCAGCACAACGGGAACCGGCGCTTCCGGCGAAATACGTGTGGCCTCTCCGCGAAGGAGTTCGTCCAGCAGGAAGTCGCCGAGCACGCCGACCGTCTGGCTGCTGAATTTGCGAACGATCTTCGTCAATGGATTTTGAATCGATTTCATAAGTCCTGGCGCCGCAGGCATGCACACTTCCTGGCCAGAGCGCGGCGAACGCGTCCCACAATCATCCGCGCCTCCTGGCCGTTCAATGATGGCGCAAGTTGACGCAGCTAAAACGCTATTCTACCTTAAACGGAGGGACCCGCAGGTTCGCAATCCTGCCGCGGAGAAGAAGTGGTTAACTTAACTTCAGACCGGAAAACCTCTCCTGCCGATGTGCGTCCTCTTGGCCGGCCGCGGATCCTGATTGTCCGTGCCGGAGCCATCGGTGACACGCTGATGGCCACGCCGCTGGTCCGCGCCGTGCGAAAAACTTTTCCGGAATGCCACCTGGCTTTTCTCTGTTCTGCCTCGGCGCTTGACGTGATTCGTTACAATCCTCACATCGACCAAACGATTCCGATTGCGCACCGCCATCTCCCGGCATGGCTCAGTCGAGAGAAGTCGAGGATTCATAGCTCCCTTCGAAAACTCGACCTCGACTGGGCGCTGGTGCTTGAAGGCCACCCCAGCTTTGTCGATATGGCAAGGCGGGGAGGGTCCCGTCGGATTATCGCCTACAGCGGCGATGACCACGTACAGGGATTTGAGCCGGCCCACTTCGATCCTCGGAAGCATTCGATTGAAAATCACCTCGATCTGGCCCGCCCGCTTCGTCTCCGGCAGGATGGTCTTCATATGGAACTGAACAACCAGCCGGAGACGATCAAAAATGTTGCCTGGCGGCTCGAAAAAGCCGGCGTGGGAGGCGGCGATCACCGCCTGGTCGGCATCCATGCCGGCTGGGGAGGACGGACTCGAACTCCAGACCAGACGCGGTTAAGAAGCTGGCCTCCCGACAGGTTTGCTGAAGTGGTCCGCTGGCTGGTAAACCAGCGAGGCACGCACGTTGTTTTAACAGGCTCGGCGGCCGATCGTCCGCTCACTCGCTATATCGCCCGTCAGGCAGGCGTCCCGTGCCTGGACCTTGCCGGCGAACTTTCGCTCCTGGAGCTTGCTGCGCTGATCGGCCGTTTGGACGTCTATCTCACGGTTGACTCAGGGCCTGCGCATATGGCGGCGGCGCTGGGCGCTTCGCTGGTCACGCTGTGGGGACCCGGAATTGTCGAGCAGACAGCCCCCCTCTCACCGGGTCATCCGCCGCATATTCTTTATCACCGCGTTCACTGCGCGCCGTGCTACGGAACCCCGGCCATGAAGACTTGCAAAGACAATATTTGCATGAAGGAGATCGGGGTTGAAGAAGTAAAGGAGGCGCTGGGAGAGTTTCTGGGCCGGCCGCACTTCTGCTGAAACCCCGCGTTATTCCGGATCGATCCTGGCCTCGTCCACCAGCATCACAGGAATGTCGTCCTGGATGGGGTAGACGCGCTTACACTGGCCGCACTTCAACCCTTGGCCGTCCGGAGTAAGTGTGACGGGTGTCTTGCAAAGAGGGCAGACCAAAATATCCAGTAATTCCTGGCTTACAGCCATTGTATGACTCCAAACCAAAGATATTTCTTGAATTTACCAGACAGTCCAGGGGAATTCAAGCCGAGCAACCCAATGCCGGTGTGTGACGAACATGCATCTTTCTCACCTCTGGCTGATGTCTATGCCTATCCACCGGCTTTGGGGGCTGGAGGAGAGGTCTGTTTCCCACACCGCCATGATCGCGGACCCCTGGTAAACTGCCTCATAGCCTGTCTCGCACTGAGAAATTGTTCGAATCGGAACAATCCACCAGCGGCATTCGGGCCGGGCTTTGAGGACGAGTCTGACCCCCTGCCATTCGTCCACGAGCTTCAGCTCTGGGACCTGGATTTCGCCCGAAAACTCGAGCGGATGCCGTGCCTCCACAGCCATAAAGTAGCGATCCGGCGCGTTTGGCGCGAGAAAGTTGAACACCATCTCCACACCAAGCGAAGCGGGCGCCGAGTGAGACTGGTCGCTTGAAATCAGCGAGCGGCACTCGAGGTGGAAACCGGCATCTGTGCTCGTTGCCAACAGGACTTTGCGAGTTTCAATCACCATGCTTGCTCCGTCACACTCGTAGCGCGACTGGCGGAATAGCTCCACAGGGTTTGCGGAAGGGTCGGTTGCCAACTGCCAGGCGCCAGCGGCCAGACCGTTTTCTTCCTGCAATTCGAGTTGCTCAAAATCCTTCCACCGTTTCCATCGTGGAAATAGATAGGTGCGAAAACAGTGCCGCATGTAACGGTCGTAACGCAGAAGTTGTGTGAGGTCTGCCTTTTTTTCCAGGCTTTCGGGATGTTCCTCGACTCTCGATCGGATGCGGCTGTGATAGACCTCCGGCCGGCGCATCAGCGAATTGATGAGCTCCGTCGCAGCGGGCTTGAATCGCAGGCTCGAAACCGTTCCGCCATCAGACGGTTTCAAAATCATTCCAGCCCTGGAATGGGAGAATACGATTTCCTCTTCGCCATCGACATCGAAATCGGTTTGCGACACGCGAATGCCATTCGCAGTTGATTTGCCGTCCAACTGGTCGAGCAGCGCTTCCGACCGGATCAGATTCTGCAGGACTGCGCTGCGCAGATGTGGAGAATAAAGGCCGCCGAACAGACCGTGCCAATAGGCGTCATTGCATTGCGCGGCGAGCAGGTGGGTCCGTGCCTGGTGGAGCAGGCCGTGACGCTCGCTCCCCGAGGGGACCTGGACTTCGGCGCTATGAAGCCGCTGGCTGACTTCCAACATCAGTTTATGAATCTGATTCGATTCAGGGTACTTGCTCAGAAATCCCTGCCATGTGCCGCCCATCAAAAACTTGCGGAAACGTTCACCCGAGGGCATGTGCTCAGTTTCCTCCAGGCATCGCAGAAACTCCTCGCATGCGCGCGGCGGCAGCGCCCATTCCATCATTTCGGGGTAGGAAGCGGCGGGCAGATAAACTCTGCCAAGCGGGTCGTGGGTTGCCATGAATCTCGAAAGTGTGGTCGTCTCCAGCCAGTCGCCGGCATTCTCGATGGCCTGGAAAAAATGTTCCAGCCAGCCTTTCGTGTAGCAGAGGTCGTGGGTGCCGGGCCAGATCCCGAACTTTTCGGCATCGTCGCCGGCTGCAAACAAGGCGTTGGGCCGGCCGATTCCCTGGCGGAGCAGATCGATTGTCTCGACCACATCCCGGAAAGGAACGGTGTAGCGCAGCCTTTCCAAGCTGGGGACAAGCTGGAGCCGAACACCAAGTTCCTCAGTGAGATACGTCCCGTGCAGGCCGGTGGCTTCAACGCCCGCAGCGATAAAGTGAGTGTCGTCCAGCATGACGTAGCGGATTCCGGCCTCAGCCAGCGGGCGCACCAGGTCCTGCCGCCAAACGCGCTCGGTGAGCCAAGCACCCTGGGGCCGCGCGCCAAAGCGTTCCTCGATGTAGTCGCTGAGCCTTGCGATCTGCAGGGCCTTATCGGCATCGGGTATGGCACATAATACAGGTTCAAAAAATCCGCCGCCCATCAGTTCTGCTTGCCCGCCCGCTGCCAGATCTTTGAGCATTCCGAAAAATTCGGGATGGTGCTTTTCAATCCATTCCAGCAGGCACCCGGAAAAGTGAAGACCCACCCGGATGCGCGGATGGCGAAGTAACGTCAGCACAAAGGGACGGTAAGCCTTCTGGTAGGCTTCTTCGAAAACGTGATCGAAGTTGCCGACAGGTTGGTGCGCGTGAACAATCAGGGCCAATGAGATATGGTTCAACACGCAACCCCTTCAGACTGCACAACCGCCCCTTGCGGCAACGTTCGCCTAGACTGATACAGCTAGGATAAAATGAAACGCCGTTAATTGTCACGACCGGGAAGTTTGGCCTCGTCCCGTGCCGCACATCGCGCGTAACCGAAAGGACAACATTGGAATTTCGAACGTTACTTGCCTGCTGCCAGCGTGATCTGCCCAATACAATGAAGCTTTTGCGTGAAGCGGTGGAAATCGAATCTCCCACATATTCAAAGCCTGATATCGATCGCGTAGCGCGCTTTTTTGCGCGCGAGTTCCGCCGCCTTCGTGGGAAGGTTTCGCTGCTTGAGAACTCAACCACCGGTGCGGCAGTGATTGCGGAATTCTGGGGTAAACCCCGTGCTGCCGGGTCCCGTCGCCATGGGGGAAAGCGCGCGACCACGGGCGCACAAAAACCCATTCTTCTAATCGGCCATCACGACACCGTATGGTCCAAAGGGACGCTGGCACGAATGCCGTTCCGGATTCGGGGAGGCCGCGCCTACGGCCCTGGTATTCTCGATATGAAATCGGGCATTGTGCAGGCGATTGCGGCTGTCCGGGTGCTCCAGACGTTGGCTATCGAACCGGCAAGCCCGGTGCGGTGTTTCCTGAACCCGGAAGAAGAGACTGGGAGCGAAGCATTTCGGCGTGAGATCGAGCGCGAGTCGCGGCGCTCGCGCGCCGTGCTGGTACTGGAGCCGGCTGCGGCAGGCGGTGCGCTGAAGACGGCCCGGAAGGGCGTGGGCGAATTTCGCCTTACCGTTCAAGGGAGATCGGCGCACGCTGGCATTGACCCTGCCTCTGGGATCAACGCCATTAACGAGCTGGCCCGGCAGATTCTCAAGATTGAGAAACTGGCGCAGCCGCGGCGCGGCCTCACCTTGAACGTCGGCGTCGTCGAGGGCGGAACGCGGCCGAACGTTGTCCCTGAACTGGCTCGCGCAACCGTGGACGTTCGCATTCCGAGGGCTCAAGATCGAGCCCGGATCGAAAATAAAATCTTTGCACTGAAGGCGGTCCATCCGGGCGCCCAGTTGAAAGTGGAGGGTGGGATCAACAGGCCGCCGATGGAGCGAGCGATGACGGAGGGTCTTTTTAGAATGGCGAAAACACTGGCTGGACAGCTCGGATTTGAAGTTGAGGGCGCGATGACCGGAGGGGGTTCGGATGGAAATTTGTCCGCCGCGCTTGGCATCCCCACTCTGGACGGGCTGGGAGGAGTGGGGGACGGCGCGCACGCGGTTCATGAGCACGTGATCATCCGAGGGCTACCGCGTCGCGCCGCGCTGCTGGCGGCATTGCTGGCGACAATCTAGGCCGTCACACGCTGCCGAAGCTATCCAGGGGGCCAGTGGAACACGCGCCCACCCAGCAAGTGCACGTGCAGATGGTCAACGGTTTGTCCGGCCCACGGCCCATTGTTGATGACCGTGCGGTAGCCTCTCGCTTCAAGCTGCCTTTCCCGAGCCAGTTGGGCAGCTACGATGAAAAGACGTCCGATCATGGGGCTATCGGTGCTGTCCGCTTCCTTCAGCGAAGGCAGGTGCTTTCGAGGTATCACCAACAGATGTACTGGCGCCTGCGGGCGGATGTCTTCAATGGCGAATACCTGGTCGTCCTCATATACAATCCTGGCCGGCTGCTGTCGTTCGACGATTTTGCAAAAGATACAATTGTCCATCTTCATCTGCCGATGAATGCCCCCTTCGGTTCAGTTGATCCTTACCACGTAGGTTTCCGTCGCAAATTTTTCCCGGACCAGTTCGCTGGCCAGTGCTTGTGCTTGCTCGCTGGTGTTTTCCTGCCCCACAAGAACCAGATTGAAAACACTGCTGCCGTGGCTTTCCTTCCTGATGATGACTGGATGGAATTTCTTCTCGACGCGGCGTTTCAGTCGTTCCGCATTGCTGCGATCGATAAACGCGCCGATCTGGACTGAATAAACGCCGCCGGGAGGATCGGGCCCGGCGTTCAGTATCTCCAGCCTCACAACGGCCGTTCCGGGCATGTGCATGGCCATCGCAGCCGCATAGGAAAGGTCGATAATACGCCCCTCAACAAATGGGCCGCGATCATTGATCCGCACCACCACGCTGTCGCCGTTCTCCAGGTCGTGTACCCTTACCAGGGTGCCGAAAGGCAGCGTGCGGTGAGCGGCGGTCATCGCATGCATGTTAAAAATTTCTCCACTTGCCGTGGATCGACCGTCGAAGGGGTGGCCGTACCAGGAAGCAATCCCTTCCTCGCCCTGAATGACAGGGGCCGGGGGTTGCTTCTGGCCCGTTGAGGGTGGGCGCCCGCTGGAGGGCGGAGAAGGTGCGGGCGCTGGCGATGGGGGCGTAACCACCGCCGGCCGATGATGGCAAGCGGTCCAGAAAAACGCCAGGCCCGCCAGAAACAGAAGGCGGGCGAATTTACTGAGCGTTCTGGAGCGGATTTTGGGATTTAGCGTCTTGACCACGATTTCTGGTTTCGCCCGTTTTTTTGTCAAGACTTCCGCGTTCTATTCTTCCGTGCTTCCTTCCGATTTCCCGGCCAGACCGGGGCAAAATTCAGCCCGCCATCGACCGTCGGACTATTTTACCGCAGCTTCGATGGCTCTGCGATGGCCGGCCCTGAGAATGGGGCGGAGCTTCGGACCCGGACTGCCGGTGAAAATGGCCTATCAAGCTGGCGTTGGGGGGGACTATAATAACCGTTTATCCCCTAACGTCCATAACTTCTGGTGCTTATGCAACTTCCTCGAGATATTTGGTTCAAAATCCAAAGAATAAAAAGCTGGTGGGAATCAGCCTTCGGAACCGCTGAACAGAAGTACGACACTTCTCATCGCATGTGCCCGGAATGCCGAGCCTTGAATCCCCGTGGTACCAAGGTTTGTCCGCATTGCGGCGCCAAAATCGGCCCTCAGCGCGCTCGGGGCCCGACAGGCGCTTCGGGCCGGATTATGGGCGTTATCCCCATGCCCACCAGCGCCACGTCCATGCTGGCTGCAGCGATTGTACTGATGTTCGTGGTCGAATGGCTTCTCACGCAAAAGGCCGGTGGCGCAGGCCAAGGCGGAGGTTTGTTCGGAGGCATCCAGGGTATGGCAATGATCCGGCTGGGCGCCAAGTACGGGCCTTTGATTTACGCCGGCGAGTGGTGGCGGCTGGTGACTGCCATGTTCCTGCACGCGGGACTGTTACACATCGGGATGAATCTCTGGTGCCTGTTTGATCTGGGGCCGGAAGTGGAAGGGCTGTTCGGGATGTCAAAGTATATCGTGCTCTATCTCGTGACGGGGGTCCTGGGATATGTCGTCAGCCTTTTTTGGAGCCCTATGGGCCTTTCGATCGGGGCCTCGGGCGCCATCATGGGCCTGATCGGCATTCTGATCGGGGCCACATTCCACCACGGCAGGCTGGGCAAGGAGTACCGCAGTATGTTGTGGCGATGGGTGATTTACATTGCCATCTTCGGGTTGTTCTTTCCGGTGGACAACGCCGCTCACTTTGGCGGGCTCATCGCTGGCCTGATTCTCGGATATCTCATTCCCGAAGGGGTTCCGGAAACGAGACCCGTTGAAAACTTGTGGAATGCACTGGCCGTCATTTCCGTCGTCATCATTGCGGGTTCCTTCGCCCTCATGGCCCTTCAGATTAACAGCCCTCTTTTTCAATGATTTGCTGGCAGACAGGCACAGTTCACGCTTCCGGGCCCATAGCCGTGGCAGGAGTTATGCTGTTCCTGTTCAGGTTTGCTTATTGGCCGGAGGTTTCGAGCGAGCCGTAACGGGTGGCGTTCGGCTGGTTCGCCCTTTCGAAATCGGCAATCCGGTCACCAAAGCGAAGCGTCAGGCCGATTTCGTCCCAGCCCTTCAGCAGGCATTCACGCCGAAAGGGGTCAACCTCAAAGGAGAGTTTCAGTCCGCCTCCTGGAACAGGTGTCTCTTCGGTGATCGTCTGGCTCTCCAGATCCACCGTCAGTTGGTATCCCGGATTCTGCTCAGTGCGCCGGAAGAGTTCATCCACCTGGGCGGTCGGGAGAGTAATGGGAAGGATGCCGTTCTTGAAACAGTTGATGTAGAAAATGTCGGCATAGCTGGGTGCAATGATCGCACGAAAGCCGTAATCGAGCACGGCCCACGGAGCATGCTCGCGGCTGGAGCCGCAGCCGAAGTTGGTCCCCGCCAGCAGGATGGAAGCTCCCTGGTAGCGGGGTTGGTTCAGGACAAAGTCAGGGTTTGGTTTTTCGCCCTCAATGTAGCGCCAGTCGTTGAACAGAAAGCGCCCAAATCCTTCCCGTGTGATGGCCTTCAGAAACTGCTTGGGAATAATTTGGTCCGTGTCCACGTTCACGCGATCAAGCGGGGCTACAATCCCGGTCAACCTTGTAAAGGGGGTCATCGCAACTCCATAGTCAATTATGAAGGCTGAAGTATGAAAAAGCCCCTGGTTTCATGGCCAGGTTGCCGACGTTGTTGTTCATAATTCAGAATTCATAATCCGCTTCTCCTCATTCGTCACTTGTAATTCGTAATTTCTAACTGCGCGCTTCAGCGATCGAGTCCAGGGGCTACTCAACGTGCCCAACGCCCCAGTTTCGGATGTCCACAAAATGGCCCTCGACAGCCGCGGCGGCTGCCATCATCGGGCTCACCAGGTGCGTGCGTCCACCCTTGCCCTGGCGGCCTTCAAAGTTGCGATTGGACGTGCTGGCGCAGCGCTCGCCGCTTGGCAAAACATCCGGGTTCATCGCCAGACACATGCTGCACCCGGCGTCCCGCCACTCGAACCCCGCGGCGCGGAAAATCCTGTCAAGGCCTTCGGCTTCCGCCTGCGCCTTGACACGGCGGGAACCCGGCACGGCCAGCGCTCCCTTGATGCTTGCGGCGATTTTCTTACCGTCGAGGACTCGCGCGGCGAGGCGGAGATCTTCAATTCGCGCGTTGGTGCACGACCCGATGAAAACACGGTCGATTGTGATTTCGGCGATACGGGTCCCCGGCTTCAACGCCATGTATTCAAGCGCCCGCTCCGCGGATTGCCGAGACACCGAATCGCTGAAAGAACTGGGATCCGGCACGCTGCCCGTCACGTCGGTCACCATGCCAGGGTTCGTTCCCCAAGTCACCTGCGGAGCGATTCCCGCCGCGTCGAGTTCGACAACTTTGTCATAGGCTGCCCCGGGATCGGATGTAAAGCTCTTCCAGCGATCCACGGCGGACTGGAAATCCCTGCCGCGCGGAACGTAAGGCCGTCCTTCCAGATATGCGAAGGTCGTCTGGTCGGGTGCAACCATGCCGGCGCGCGCCCCACCTTCGATCGACATATTGCACACGGTCATCCGGCCTTCCATGGAAAGCTCCCGAACGGCTTCGCCTGCATACTCGATGACGTGGCCCGTTCCGCCGGCGGTCCCGATCTTTCCAATGACGGCAAGGATAATGTCTTTGGCCGTCACGCCTTGCGGCCGCCGGCCGTTCACACGCACCAGCATAGGCCGGGACTTGAATTGCGAGAGACACTGGGTGGCCAGCACGTGTTCTACTTCGCTGGTTCCGATGCCGAACGCCAACGCCCCGAATGCGCCGTGAGTGGACGTATGGCTGTCGCCGCAGACAATCGTCTGGCCAGGATTCGTGATGCCAAGTTCAGGGCCGACAATGTGCACGATTCCCTGGTTGCGGTCTTGCATGTCAAACAGCAGGATATTGTTTTCCTTGCAATTGCGCTCCAGCGCCGCAAACTGCGCCACGGCAGCCTGGTCCATTATTGGAAGGCTGCGATCGGTAGTCGGAACCGAATGGTCCATGGTGGCAAAGGTCAGGTCTGGCCGGCGGACCTTCCGTCCGTGGGCCCGCAGCCCCGCAAACGCCTGCGCTGAGGTCACTTCATGGACCAGGTGGCGGTCAATATAAATCAGCGACGGCTGTCCGGGCGCTTCCCGCACCACGTGGGCGTTCCAGATCTTTTCGTACATTGTCTCGGACGGCATAAGGTCAACTCTAAACCTGGCCTGAAAGGGCTCGGAAACCGTAGGCCGGATGAACCAGGGTTTTAGCCTGATTGCAGACTGTCAGGCACGTCGGCCGCAGATACCGACCAGTCGGTAGGTAATGTAGCACGTCTCGCATATACCTGTCAAATTCTTGCTTCTTCCTATTGCCAGCCCCGCCCTCGGAATGGGGTACTTGACGAGCCTTCCGGCGCCACAATAGCACGAATCTGTATTCCGTTATGTCGAATTCCTGCCCTCCGGAATGATAACCACCAGCAGCACGACGCCCGTCACCGTGAACATGCGAAGGGCTGCCTCCTGCCCGTTCCACGCGTTGGATTGCCACATCAGGAACCATTCCCCGCCGACGCTGAGAAAGGCAACCAGCCACAGCAGCAAGCCAAGCGTCAGACCCGCCACTGCAGCCCTGGCGGCTTTGTGGAAGGCGTCGATAGGTCCCCGAAACTCTCGTAGCATCCGCGCGCTTCCCGCCCAGCACAGGACCATGATGATCGCTTCCCAGATGATGATTCCATCATAGAACGCTTTCTGCATCCAGGGGCTTTGAATCGCACGCCACATTCCATGATTGCCGGGGAAGGTCGTATCCATCAGCATCACGTGATGAACAAACTGATGGTTGGTTCCGTAATCGGTGCAGTTGTTGAGGACGATTAATGTGTAATAGAACGCAACGGCAGCAACGAGCAGCACTCTGGAAATGCGCAACGTCATCGTTTCTCCAGTGAAAGGCAGGCCTGAGATGGGAGTCCTGTCGGGCATGAAATGGTTTCACAAAATCCCAGTCGCATGTGCACCCGAGGTGCCATGATTTGCTCGCATTATACACTGCCACCGCAGGCGCCACGCGCGGTTTGATATTCTGGCCAAGCAGTGTGTCTGGGCGTAGAATCGAGGCGTATGCCTCGGAATTACTCTCAGAACCTCTTTGCGACCAGCCGCCAGAAGACTCGTCCCTCGCGGCGGATGTTTCTGAAGGCTACGCTGGGGACCGGCAGCGCGCTTGCGAGTTTTTCGATGGGCAGGGCAGCACAGACCGGGAACGGCCGGCCGCGATGGCTGGCGCATTCCGTCGCAAGCCTTCCCAGCGGCTACCAGGTTGCCGTGGCGGACGTCGATGGCGATGGACGGCCCGACATCCTGGCTCTCAGTTCCGAAAAGAACATCGTCGCCTGGCACCAGAATCCGTCGTGGCGGGAGCGCTCCGTGACCACTTCCACGGAGAAGAACATCAGCCTGGCGCCGCTGTTTCGCCAGGGTTATCCCGCCGAGGGTCTGGCGCTCGCAAGCGGCTTTGACCTTGATCATGCCGAGGCGGGCGGAGACATCTGGTGGGCGAGTCCGAGATCAACGGTCGACGAGGAGTGGAATCTCACGCTGATCGGGCGGATTCCGGGGTTGCACCGCCTGCACTGGGCTGACCTTAACGGCGACGGGCGGCAGGAGTTGGTGGCGGTTCCTATCGTGGGCGCCGGATCGCGGCCGCCTGATTATTCCGTTCCGGCGCAGATCACCTGGTTCGAGATGCCGGAGGCGATGTTGACGGGTCACGCTGTGGCGGCCCGGCAGCAATCAAGCCAATGGACCTCGTATCTGATCGACGATTCGCTCAATATCGTGCACGGCGTTCACGTGATGGACTGGAACGGCGACGGCCGCGACGAAGTTCTGACGGCCAGCACTCAAGGTGTGAGCCTGTTCGAATCTGCGGGTAAAGGCGCGGACCTCAAGTGGAAGCGGACGCTGCTGACGGAAGGCGAGCAGGCTGAGCGTTACCACGGCGCCAGCGAAATCGGCGTGGGTAAAGTTTACGCGCGCCGATTCCTCGCGACCATCGAGCCTTGGCATGGAGACAAAGTAGTGGTGTACCCGCAAGGGAAGGGCGGATTTTCCGAGCGACACGTGATCGACTCGAGCTTCAACGACGGGCACGCCCTGGTTTGCGCCGATCTTGATGGCGACGGCAACGACGAAATCATTGCCGGATTTCGCGGCCCTGGAACTTCGCTCTTTATCTACCACGCCGCCGATGAAAGCGGCGCAGCATGGGAGCGGGAAACGCTCGACACAGAGATGGCTGCCTCCTGCCTGGCGATTGCAGACATCAATGGCGATGGCCGGCCGGACATCGTTGCCGTCGGCTCATCCACCGCCAACGTCAAGTGGTATGAAAACCTGGCTTCATAAATCTGGCCAGTAGATTTTTCACTCCAGCAAGCATGCCCCAACCAGGAATATTTTCTACCGGACACGGTTACACGATCCGGTTGGGGTCGCTGGTGTCCGGCAATTGCCCGTGATACCGAAAAACCAGCTTGAGCAGGCGCACAAACATTCGCGACTGCTTGCGGACATACCATTGGTCGGCGGCGCGGCGGTTCCCGAGGGCGTAGGTTGGGTATGGGTGGATGGTATCGGCCATCTTGCGCAGCGATACCTTGTTCCGCATAGCCAGAGCGAATTCGCCGATCATGTCGCCGGCATGGGCGCCCAGGATGCTGGCACCGTAAATCCTTCCGTCAAACCTTCGCGCCAGCACTTTCAGCATGCCCGTGGTCTCGCGTTCGGTTACGGCGCGGTCGATTTTGCTGAAGGGAAAACGGTAAATCGCGTACCGCTGCTTGCGGTTTTTCAATTCAATTTCAGAAGCGCCCACGTGCGCAAGCTCGGGGTCAGTGAACGTGCACCAGGGAACGTTAACGGTGTCTACCGACATCCGAAGGTGGAGCAGTGCGTTGGTGACGGCCACTTTGGCCATGTGCTCCGACATGTGTGTGAACTGGTAAAGTCCCGTCACATCGCCGCAGGCAAAAATGTTTTCCGCCGAGGTTCGGCAATGGCGGTCCACGGTGATTCCGGCGTTGCTGGCCTGGACGCCGGCAGCTTCCAAACCTAACTCATCGAGATTCGGACAGCGGCCGGCTGCCAGCAGCAGGGCGTCTCCTTCCACGGTTTCCAGCACCCGTGAAGAATCCTTTCTGAAAGTGACGGTGATCCTGCCGCCGTCGCATTCGGCTCGCTCCACAGAGCTTCGCAGCAGAAAACGGATTCCCTCGCCGGCGAGGTGCTCTCGCAGCAGCTCCGAAAGCTCCGCATCGTCGCGAGGCAAAATGTGGTCCTGGGCATCCAGCACAACAATCTCGCTGCCGAAACGGCGGAATGCCTGCGCCATTTCGATTCCAACAGGGCCTGCGCCTATGATCATCATCCTTGCCGGCAGCTTTGAAATCGTGAAGATCGTTTCGCTGGTCAGGTAAGGCGTCTCAGTAAGCCCTTTGATGGGCGGGATGACTGGACGTCCGCCTGTGGCGATCACGAAATAGCGGGATGCCACCTGGCGCCTGCCGCCGCCCTGTCCCAGGACCTCAACCTGTCTCGGGCTGATGAACTGGGCCTTTCCTTCGATAATCGTGATGCCCATTTTCTGATAGAGGGGAGGAGCGTCGGCCTCTTCATAGATCGCGGTTTGAAGTTCGTGAACTTTGTCCATGACCGTCGAAAAGTCAAACTCTGGTTCTGACGCCTTCAGGCCGTAACGGCTGGACGTGCGAATGGCGTTGGCGAGTCCGGCTGTTTTCAGCAGGGCCTTGCTCGGCACGCAACCGGTCCAGGTGCAATCACCGCCAAGCCTGTTCTGTTCAATTAAGGCGGTCTTCGCGCCCAGGGAGGCCGAGATCCCCGCCGCAGTCAGCCCCGCGGCGCCACCGCCAACCACCACCATGTCAAAATCCATCGCCATCTGGGCCTCACGATTCAGAAGACTATGATCTTGGAAACCTCGTGGAAGCATTCAAACCCCGTTTTGAAGACTTATATCATGACTCGTCATCGGATGCGCGGGTGTATCTGAATTGGAGCATCGCACGCGCCGTCGGAGGGCCTCGCGACAGGTTCCGCGCCGGTGCATGAACGCCAAAAGACACATTTTCGAATCTCGCCGAGTTCGCCATGGGGAGATCATTTCAGAAGGGTTCGCCGCTAAGGCAGCGCGAAATAACTTTCTGAAGGGCCTGCCACGGGACATACATGCGCGAACCCATGCGAAGCGAGTACACCTTGCCGGAATCCAGCCAGCGATAAAAAGTAGAGCGGGAAATGTGGCCCCCAGTTCTGCTGCGGAGAATGCGCCACGCTGTCGTAGGAGGCAGAAGCGGCGAGTGCGAGTGGAATTGGTCCGTGTGGCTGGACTCCTGGGGAGCCATCGATCCTTCAAATTTGGAATTGAATGCCATGCGTTAGCACCTCAAATAGAAAAGGCACCGCTTCAACCCGAGCGGTCATTCCGGGGCAGGTTCAGAATTGCAGCCCAATCGGCCAAATCCGGGAATCGCAGATACGTCAGGATGCGCTCCTGCGCCAGGTTGCGCAACTAGCAGAATCCGGAAACCGTGGTTTGGCTACGAAGTTCCGTCGTTCTGAAACCGTTCCCAGATAGCGGCCATCCGGCGGCGATCACGTCTGCGGCTGCCGTCAAACTCTTTTTCGGTGGGCATCATCCTTGCGGGGTCAAGAAGCAGACCCGTGGGCTGGTGGGACCGAAACAGCACCGGCTCTTCCTGTTGGTGCATATGGTAGACACACTTGCCATAACCGGGCGAGGACGCTGGGAAAACGCATCCTTTTTCTGAACAGCGTCCGCCTACAAGTGAGGTGTTCTCAGGCTTTGCGCCGGAACCTGTGCTGAAGCAAAGCCGCTGTTGACAAGCGAGCCGGCTGGGGGGCGCGGAATCTTCCTTTCCTTCAAAGTTGATGGCAGAACGAACGAGGGACTGAAAATGAATATTCCGGTTAGACTCTTTCATCGTACTCCTCCTTGTGTATTGGGTTGAGGTAAGGATCGAGCAATGAATCGTATCGTATAGCTGGTTGCGAGCTGCGAGGCCGGGCGTAGTCAGATGAGTTTTCCGGGCTGCGAGCAGTTTCAGGCGGACAGCAGCGCTTGCAGAAACAGGTAGGCTGAAGAGGCGAAAGGGAACCAGGTCTAACGCAGCATCTCCCAGAGGACTTGTTGTAAGCTGATAAAAACAAAAGAATTGAAGAAGTGGCTCGGGTCTGAAGCGGCTGATAGTGAATAACGGGTTACGTATAAGACAAGTAAACATTTTCGCCCCAAACGTTTGCTTGCTCATTAGCCTAAGCATGTGATACAACTCAGAATTCGCGTGAATTGGTACTGCTCGTAGAGCCCTTTGGGTTGTGGCGGGGGAGCTTCGACGCAGACGGTGACATCCGAACCCCGGTTGTCTGCCCCGTCTCCCCCCTCTACGGCGACATACAATCGCGGCCCAGGCGCAACAAAAAAATATCCGGAAGCAATAAAAAACTTCCGAATTTTCAGTTCTATGCTATACTAGCCTATAACTATAGTCATGTCAAGTGAAAACTAATCAGGAGAAGGTCCTCGATGGCTGAGCTCGATGTATCAAAAGTAATTCGCAGAGTGCGACAGAAGCTTCAGGTAAGCCAGGAGGGATTGTCGCGCCTTCTGAACGCCACGAAGGGGGCTGTCCAGCACTGGGAACGCGGCAGGAACCGTCCGGACCTGGCGCGCCTGATGGCCTTGCGCCAGCTTTGTCCTCCTTCACAGGAGCGCAAGGACCTGGATGCTCTTATCCGGGAATCTCAAGCGCAGGTTTCCCCCTACTCTTCGATCAAAACCGGATTGCGGACGCAGGGCGCCAAGGGAAAAGACCTTGATGAATTGTTTCCGCCGCAGGGACTTGACGTCCTGCGCCGCGAAAATCAGAGGCTGCAGCGGCAGATTGCGAAGATCCAATCGGCCCTGGACCGGAAGAGCCAGCAGGTTCACATCCTTGAGGAGCTTGCCAAGGACCTTCAAGGTCAGATTGCGGGTCTGCAGGCCGGCACGCCGGTTACTTCCACGGCTTCGGCCGAGCAAACGGTCAAGCCGGCGGGCGAGTAGGGCCCCAGTGTCGTTCCCAGGCTGCGGGTCGCGAACGAAGACGCTGCTCTGTCCATCTCAATCTCGGGCAGCGGCAAAAGCGCCGCGGTGGCCATGCTGAGGGAGGAGTCCCACATGCGGTAGCCGAAGCCTCCTTCGAAAAAATTCGTGCAACCCTCCTTCTGTATTCAGAACTTCCCGTAGGCTTGGCGCGGGCGGAAGTTTGGCAGCCATGGGCCGGCTCCATCGACTCATTCGCTCCGGGCATATGCTGCTCCCTTTTTGAAATTCAGGGTTGAAGTGTTCGGCAGCCGAGCCTATAATCAGCGCCAGAATAGCGGCCGTCAAGGCTGGCTTGTCGCATCAACTCAACCGTCTTCTTACACCGCTATCAACATTCCTGCAGAGAGGTCTGACAATGAATAGACATGGTCCTTCTGAATCAGGTTCAGTCTGTCCATGGGTCCCATCCATCTTGCTGATCTTGTGCCTTACGGCGTGCTCTTCCTCCGTCGCGCCCCCAAAGGGCTCCGCGGTGGATTACCAGCAGGCCCAGGTTATGTTCAAGCAGGGCGACCTGGACCGTGCGCTCAGCCTGACTGACGCCATGGCTGCAGACAAGGCGAACACTACCGTTACGCTGGAGGCCCGTGTGCTTCGGGCTGTCATTTACTGCGGACGAATCGATGCTTACCGGCAACTGGCCGATACGTACAAAAAGGGGAGCAATGTCGCGACGAAATCACAAACTGTAACGTCTTATAACCGGCGTCGGAGCAATGCCTTGCAGTACGGCGGCGAAGCCGCTCTCAGTCTTGGGGAAGTCGTCATGCAACTGACTTCCAAGCCTGATTTCCCCAAAGAGTTCACGCTGGATGCGCCATGGCCGGACGTGGAAGGCCCGAAGGTTATCGACGCCTTCGGGCGAATCCAACGGGGGGCCTGGGTCCCTGAGGATGCACAGGATAGCGCCGGGCTCGACGTTCAGCACAAGGCGATCGCCGAGGTTCTGGCGGAACTTCTTGGTGGAGACCGTAGCAATGCCCGCGCTGCGATGGGGGCTGGCCCGGTCAAGTTGAATGGCCTGGACGTCGCTCTCTTTCTTGAAAAGCACATGGTGCATGGACTTGAGTTGTTCGGCCCGAAATACCTTGCCAACCCCGGTCAGTTGAAAACCCTTTGTGACGTTACCGCCCGGCTTGGTCCACCCATCGCGGCAATGCTCAAAGAGAAGCCTGACAAGACGAAAGAAGCGGAATTTAACAAAGCGCAAAAACAGATCAAGGACGCCGGAAAGTATACCTGATTGGCGGCCCAGGCGATGGCGGGTTGCGTGAGGGCATGGGCGGCCAACCCACAAGGCCGATTTGATGTTGGTCCCTCGATCATCCGTACACGGCCGCGCACCAGCAGATCACCGTTCACCAGCGCGTGCAGCCGCCTCCTCAAACTCTGTGATAAATTCTGAGATGGGACAACTGCGATCAGGCGGGCCAGTGGGTACACACTGCCCGCGCGGCCAACCGCTTCCATCTGAATCATTCCCGACAGGAGCATCAGCATGTTTCCATTTCACGGCGTTGACTTCATGGAAATCGACACATTCCTGAGCGACGAAGAAAAGCTGGTTCGCCAGACGGTGCGCGAGTTTGCCGACAAGGAAGTAGTTCCGCACATCGAAGGCTGGTTCCGCGAAGGCAAATTTCCCATGCACCTGGCAGCCGCGCTTGGCGAGATGGGCTTTCTGGGAGCTAACCTCAGCGGGTTCGGCTGCGCGGAGATGTCGAATGTGCAGTACGGACTGGTGATGCAAGAACTCGAGCGCGCCGACAGCGGGCTCCGCAGCTTTGTTTCGGTCCAAAGCGCGCTGGTGATGTATCCCATCCATGCCTTCGGTTCTGAAGAGCAGAAACAGCGATGGCTGCCGGCGTTGCAACAGGGCGAGGCTATCGGATGCTTCGGACTCACGGAGCCGGATTTTGGCTCAAACCCGGCTGGCATGCGCGCCCGCGCCGTGAAGGACGGCGGTGATTTTGTTCTCAACGGTGAGAAGACCTGGATCACCAACGGTTCGATTGCTGATGTTGCCCTGGTCTGGGCGCGGACGCCCGAAGGTGTTCGCGGCTTCCTGGTGGAAAAGGGGATGCCGGGCTATACCGCCAAAGACATTAAAGGCAAGATGTCACTGCGCGCTTCAGTGACGTCGTCACTCTCGCTCGCGGATGTTCGAATCCCTGCGTCGAGCATGCTCCCTGCCGCCACGGGCCTGAAGTCCGCGCTCGATTGCCTGACCCAGGCACGCTACGGAATCGGCTGGGGGGCGGTGGGCTCCGCCATGGCCTGCTATAACGAAGCTCTCGAATACGCCAAGGTGCGCAGGCAGTTCGATGACAAGCCTATCGCCAGGCACCAGTTGGTGCAGGCGCAGATTGCAGAGATGATCACCGAAATCACCAAAGCACAGTTGCTCGCGCTCCACGTCGGCCGATTGAAGGACCTTGGCCGCGCCGACTTCGCCCATATCTCGATGCTGAAGCGCAACAACGTCAAAATCGCACTCGACGTTGCCCGCAGCGCCCGCGACATCCTTGGCGCTAACGGCGTGGCGGACGAGTATCCCGTCTTTCGCCACATGTGCAATCTGGAATCGGTCTTCACTTACGAAGGCACCCACAACATCCACACGCTGATCATCGGCGAGCGCGCCACGGGCATCCCTGCGTATCAGTAAGAAGCGGACGACAGCGCGCGCTTGAGAGGCTGATGAAAGTCTGTTAGTCTTCATTTCAGGAGCCGGGCTTGCGCCGGTTGGGTGCAATCCATGAATCTGCAGCGGACCATTAAAGCCACCATTCGACCTGGGGAAGAATCGGGTTATGTCGCCGAGTGTCTGGAAATTCCAGTCGTTACCCAAGGGCATACCCTCGATGAGGTAACGAGCAACCTCCGCGAAGCAGTGGAACTGCATTTGGAAGGCGAGGTCCTGTCCGAACTGGGGCTTGCCCCCTCACCCACCATCGTTGTGACCTTCGAACTGGAGGCTTATCCGGCCACGGCTTAGGCGGCTCTCCGGCCAGGAAGTCGTTGCCATCATGCGCAGGTTTGGTTTCGCAGTGATTTCCAAAAAGGAAGTCACATCAAGCTGCGCCGTGTTGGGGTCGGTGGCGTAAACGAAACCCTAACCATCCCCAATCACCGCGAACTTGACACCGGAACCTGCCGGGCCATTCTTCGCCAAGTGTCGCGATATGTGCCCGCTTCGGAACTGGCCCCGTTTTTTTACAGCGATTGGGAATGAGCTGGCGGGTGCCCAACTCCGCAGAAAGTGCCCCTCAGCGGTTGACAACTTTCATTCCGCCCTCAGGGTAGCGGTCGCCCGCAGTGACGCCCTTGGGAGCAGCCTCATCGATCCGGCTGAGTTCTTCTGCGGTAAGGTTGATCTCGAGGGCTGCCAGGTTTTCTTCCAGGTGGGCGCGACGGCTGCTACCGGGAATGGGAACCATACCTTCTCCCTGAGCCAGGACCCATGCGAGGGCCAATTGTGCAGGCTTGCAGCCTTTATCCGCCGCCATATCTTCGATCCGATGCACCAGGTCCAGATTGCGCTGGAAATTCTCTCCTTGAAATCGCGGATTGTTGCGCCTCCAGTCGCCCGGCTTAAGATCTCCGAGGCTCCTGAACTTGCCGGTTAGGAAGCCTCGGCCCAGCGGGCTGTAGGGCACAAAGGTAATCCCCAGCTCGCGGCACAGGGGGATGAGTTCATCTTCCGGATCGCGGCTCCACAGCGAGTATTCGGTTTGGAGCGCGCTGATCGGCCATATCCTATGCGCGCGGCGTATCGTGTCAGGCGCAGCCTCTGAAAGTCCAAGACAACGGACTTTGCCGGCTTCCACCAGCCGCGACATGGCGCCCACGGTCTCTTCAATGGGTACGTTGGTGTCGACCCGGTGTTGATAATAGAGATCGATTGTTTCGGTCCCGAGCCGCCCCAGGCTGGCCTCGCACGCCTGCTTCACGTATTCCGGCCGTCCGCTGATTCCGACGAAATTTCCTGTCGGGTCCCGCATGTTGCCGAATTTGGTTGCCAGCACCACCTGGCTGCGACGATCGCGAATGGCCTTGCCCACCAGCTCCTCGTTCTTCCCCTTGCCGTACACGTCTGCCGTATCAAAGAAATTCACCTCGAGGTCCAGAGCGCGATGGATGACGTCAATCGATTCCTGATCATTACGCTCGCCGTAGAATTCCGACATGCCCATGCATCCCAGCCCGAGGGCTGACAATGAAAATGGACTATGACCCAGCTTCCGAAATTGCATTTACTTCCGCCTCCATTTCCGGTTGGTCGGTGAGAGTTCAGGATAGCATCCTGTTTATGGTGCCTCAAGGTTTGTCGATATGCGTTCCGCACAGGGTCCGACATCGAACGCCGAGCTTTTACTCCCGGCCTCCTCTTCTTGTTGCGGAACCCGCGCCCGGTAACATACGTATCAACGAGCAGGCCGCGGCAACTTTCCCCGGTTCCGGTGGGTGCTGTAGAATGCTGTCAAAGAAAGGAGAACAATTTGGCTACTTCGCCCCAACCCACTGTCCCTCCCCGCAAACCAGTGGACAAGCACGTGATCTGGGCGATCCTGCTGGTTATAGCGTTCATCATTGTTTCCGGCATCTTCATGGTCTGGTTCGGTCTGCGCATTGTGTCCCATGCTGTCCGAGTCCGGGTCAACGAGACAGGCGCCGACAGCAGAGTGGCTACGGTCAAGACTCCTATCGGCGAATTCAAGATTACTAAGGCTCCGGCCTCCAGCGACCTCGATCTGGGGCTTCCGGTGTATCCAGGAGCTACGAGGGCTGCGGATTCTAGTGACAACAACTCCTTTTCCCTTAACTTTGACCTCCCTAATGAGGCAAACCTTCGCGTTGCAGCAGCCAAATTCAACACCCCCGACGCGCTGAGCAAGGTCCAGGAATTTTACAGGCAGCAATTGGGCGGCGAAATCACCAGCTTTACCGGGGCCGACCGCAACGGCAAGGTCATCTTCGAGATCAAGCATGGCGAACAGGACAAAGTTGTGACCCTTGCGTCGCGCGGCGGCGGAACCGAGATCCATCTGGTTCGAATCTTTCACGGCCGCGACGAGCCTAACTGATTACGTACGGTTTTCATCCTGCTGAGGATTACAAAATAGGGCGACAAGATCGTTTGTAGCGCCGCCGTCCCGACGGCAATTTTCAGGGCCGGTACCGCTTGGCGGGACCGGCGCTACGGAAGTCCGTCACTCTATTATGCAATCCTCATTAAGCCAAAGCTCTGTCATCCAGAGGGAATGCAATATGCAAGTTCGGCCAACTTCAGGGCCGACCACTTACTGCACGTCTTTCGATCAGCCCTGCCATGCTCTCCTGACCCTCCAAAGCAATAACTTCGGTTTCGCCCGATTCCGGCGCCTCATATGCGCATCACCTCTCCGCAATTCAAAGTTGCCGATATAATGAGGATTTTGAGGAGAGATAAACAGGGGGTACGAATGCAGATTGCATCGTTCAAAAATGAGCCGCTGACTGACTTTAAGGGCAATCCTGAGCAGTTCCGTCAAATGCAGAAAGCTCTGGAAGATGTTAAGAAACGGCTCGGAGCGAAATATCCCGCAGTGGTTGGCCCCGAGCGCATCGAAACAAAAGAAACCTTCCATTCTTATAACCCGTCGGTCAAAGACCAGATTGTGGGGACCTTTCCCAAGGGTGATTCCCGCCTGGCCGCCCTGGCCATTGAAACAGCCGAAAAAGCTTTTGAAACCTGGAGTCGCACATCGGCGGAAACGCGTGTAAGGCTGCTGGCCTCCGTGGCCGGCATCCTCCGTGACCGGAAGTTTCATTTTGCCGCCTGGATGGTCTATGAGGTTGGCAAGTCGTGGGCCGAAGCTGATGCTGATGTGGCAGAAGCCATCGATTTTTGCGAGTTCTATGCTCGGGAGATGCTGCGCCTGGCTGGCCCCCAGCCGGTTACACCGGTGTCCGGGGAACGCAACCGCCTGGAGTACATCCCGCTGGGTGTCGGTATCGTTATTCCTCCATGGAATTTTCCCCTGGCAATTCTGGTCGGAATGACCACGGCCTCGATTGTGACGGGCAATACCGTTGTGCTGAAGCCCTCGAGCGATTCGCCCACGATCGCCTACAAATTTTTTGAAGCGTTGGAAGAAGCCGGCCTGCCCGCCGGCATGGTGAATTTTCTTCCCGGTCCCGGCTCTGCCGTTGGTGATGCCCTGGTGGCGCATCCGCGCACGCGGTATGTCGCCTTCACCGGATCGAAGGAAGTGGGCCTGCACATCAATGAGCTCGCAGCCAAGCCGCGGCCCGGTCAGATCTGGATCAAACGTGTCATCGCCGAAATGGGCGGCAAGGACTCGATTATTGTGGACAGCGAAACAGACCTTGATTCGGCTGTCGATGGGGTAACAGCCTCGGCTTTTGGTTATCAAGGACAGAAATGCTCCGCCTGTTCGCGCGCTATTGTCGTTGAGGCAGTTTATGAGCCATTCCTCAAAAAGCTCAAGGCACGGGTTGAAGCCATCAAAGTGGGCGACCCCTTGGATGCTGAAACTTACATGGGCCCAGTGATTAACAGCCGCGCCAAAGAATCCATCCTGCAGTACATCAAAATCGGAACGAACGAAGGCCGGCTGATCGCAGGGGGCAGGGAAACGCCCGGCAATGGCCATTTCGTTGCTCCCACCGTGGTTGCCGATGTTCCTCCTGACGCCAGGTTGTCGCAGGAGGAGGTTTTTGGTCCGGTGCTGGCCGTCCTGAAAGCCGCGGACTTTGACGACGCTCTGCAGATTGCCAATAACACCGAGTACGGCCTGACGGGTGCCGTATACACCGCGAACCGGGCGAAGATTGACAAGGCCGCCGGGAGTTTCCACGTGGGCAATCTCTACTTCAACCGCAAGTGCACCGGAGCTCTGGTGGGCGCGCATCCCTTCGGCGGGTTCAACATGTCGGGCACGGATTCCAAGGCCGGCGGGCGAGACTATTTGTTGCTGTTCACTCAAGCCAAGTCCATCTCTGAAAAAGACGGTTAGTGGCCGGCCCCGACCGCCATACCCGGGCAATTTGTGACTGACCATTTTCCTCGGGACACCATCTGCCCGCCGGTGATGCCATCAAGGCGCCTCCAGCGGCGTCTCTAAAGTCATTTGGATTTGGCAACGTTCGAGCTTGAGCCCGGCAGATCGATTCCGAAGTCCCAAACGGCGATGTTGAGTTTCTCCTGTAGCATTTCCCCAAGCGCATACTCGCCGGAATCGAGCGGCTGTGTGGGCTTCAGTTCAAAGACGCCGGCCGCCAGTTGTTTGCGATCGAGCGGGATGTCCGTTCTTTTTTCCCCTGACTTACCCAGACCGATTCCGGACTGAATCTTTTCAACCACCCGGGAGTCTTTTTTCTGAGTCAGAGGAAACATCTGGGCGCGCATGGGCCAGTTTTCGGTGTCCTGAATATAAAAGACCGGGTCGGCTGACGTAATCCTGACGGCGGCCTTAGGACCAGGCAGCATCACCAGGGCCTGCTTTTTCAAGAGCGGCCCGGGCATCACCATGATCAGGGCAATGCGCTTCTTGTCAGTCACCACGTGTCCCGGTTCCTGAATCAATCGAATCACCCTTGCACCGTCATAGGCATATACGCCCGCATCGCCTGGCAGGCGGACGTCCGGCTTGATCTGGTAGCCGCTATCTACAGGAATTTCCAGCCGCTGGCTCTGCAACTCCTCGGCTGATTTCAATTGTTTCGCCTGCTCGGCTTTTGTTTCTGTTTTGGCGCGTTCAGTCGCCTCAAAATCCACCATCGCCTTGGGCATCTCCTGCCAGTCCGAGCTTTCCAGGTCGTAGTAACGGACGCGGTCGCCCTCCACCTCGTAGCTCTTCACCAGGACGTAGCTGCCATCCTTCAGGAACAGCTTGATGGCTGCCCGCAGTTGCAGCGGGCCCAGAACCAGCGCCGCCAGCGCCATCACCGCCAGCGTCCGAAATGCTCCTCCGCGCATCCTGCACCTCATCTGCTTAGATGTTAGCGCGCCCCGCCCCGCCGTATCAAACGCTGGGCTACCGACCATGAGCGAACCAGTTTGCGCCGAGAGGTTCTCGGGTGTAGATTCTCTTCAGTGCAACGTGTAGTCTGTCGTCACACCAAACCCAACATAAGGAGATGAATACCTTGAATCGCACAGCTGAACTAGAAAAGCTGTTTGAATGCTGGCAGAAAAGCAATAACGAGCTTGCACAAGGGTTTTCGCCAGACGGAATAGTCGATGAATCCATGTATGACCGGGCGAAATTGCGAATACTTTTTGTACTTAAAGAGCCCAATGGTCACAGCGACGACATGCGGTGCCATGCAAGGCACGCCGAACGGACCCTACGCGAGTCTGGTAGGCACAGATATGCGACATGGCGAAATCTTGCCCGATGGAGCCATGGGTTGCTTTTTGATCACCCTCAGTTCAGCGAGATGGAAAAAGGATTTAGGTCCTCTGGGGGTCTCCTCTCTATTGCGATTATCAATCTTAAGAAGACAAGAGGGGAAAGCAAAACCAGGCCCCGAGAATTGAGCGCATTCGTGGCTAACCCCATCAACAAAGCGATGCTTCGTCAGGAAATGGAAATCATCGACCCTACGGTTATCATCTGCTGCGGTCGCCAGTCTGTAGGGGAATTGGTCAAGGAAATCGTTGCTCCAGAATCCAAATGGTCTCCACTCGAGAATGGCCTTCTTTGCTTCGAATGGAGGCGTAGTGCTGCCCTCTCATTCTGGCACCCTGCGGCAAGAGCGAAGACAGCGTCTCTTTATTCAAGTCTAATTGAAGGCGTAGAGCAGGTTTTACCACGTTCAGATCACGTTTGCTGAGAGGATATTTCTGCTCCGCGCATCTTCTCTTGTCAAAAGCCCGCCAGGCTGCTAAAAAGGCGGCTATGTCAAAGCACATTTCGGTGCCAGGCGGGAAGGGCCCCGCGCGCCTGGAATAGCTTGTATGGCGACGGGCCACAGTTCCACGGAGAGGGCACCCATGCACAGACGGAATTTCCTGCGCAACACAGCGGCTGGTCTCGGCAGCATGCTGGCTGCGGAGATACCATCCCCTGCAGAAGGAACCCTATTGGCGCCACAAGAAGAAGTCTCCGTCTCCAGGCGGCCCGGCATGACCTTTACCACGGGCTTTGAAGGCGGGAGTCTGGGCAAAGTTATCCGTGTCACGGACACCTACACTCGATGCATCCTGCTCGGAGAAGTCGACCAGCTTGGCCGGAACCGGCAGGTCAGTTGGTATTACTTCCGGATTGACGGCGCCCCGGATTCAGAATTGACCATCGAGTTCACAGACCTTGCCGGAGAGTACAATTTTCGTCCCGGTAACCACGCCGTCACGCCCGATACGCTCCCCGTTTACAGCTACGACGGGCGGCACTGGACGCACGTGGCCAAAGAGAACTGGCACGCCGCTGCGGGCAGCATGCGGCTCCGAATCAAGCCTGCAAAACCCCGCCTGTGGATCGCCCACATCACGCCCTATACCAACCGGCACCTCGCTCGATTGCTGGGAGAGATCAGGAGCGCGCCCGCGCTCGAATACCAGGCGATCGGCAAGTCCGTCCAGGGCCGCGACATCCCATTGCTGACCATCACCGACCCCGGTGCCGGCCAGATGCAGAAAAAAGTGGTGTGGCTGATGTTCCGGCAGCACGCCTGGGAAGCTGGATCGTCCTGGGCGGGCGAGGGCGCCATCCGGTTCCTGCTGTCGCCGGACCCCATCGCAGCTCGAATTCGCAGGGAAACCATCTTTAAAATCCTCCCCATGCAAGACCCTGACGGCGTCTTCCGCGGCGGCGTGCGCTTTAATGCCTACGGGTATGACCTCAACCGTAACTGGGACACGCACGACCCCGTGAAAATGCCGGAGATTACGGCGGCGCGCAGCGCTATTTTGAACTGGGCAGACCATGGCGGCAGAATCGACTTTTTCCTCTCGCTCCATAATGATGAAACGAACGAATACCTGATCGGCCCGCCTTCCGCAACATTCCGGCCTCTGGGGCAAAAGGTGTTTGAAGAGCTTATGCAAACAACGACATTTGACCCCAGCCACGATTACGAAGAGGACCCCGGAAAGGTCACTCCGCTCGAGCCCGGCAGAATGGACGTGGCCCAAGCCCTCTATTACCAGCACTCCCTCCCGGCATTCCTGATGGAGCAGCGGATCGCCCGTGTCGGAAAGTTGAGCCGGTGCCCGACAATCGATGACCGGATGGAATTCGGCAAAGGCTTGGTCAAAGCTATCTGGGCTGCCCTGAGGTAGTCCATGTCGCGCAGGAAAAGGCGCGACGGTTTCATCCTGCCAGGTGCAGGCTGGGTATTTACGCGATTATACTAGCCGACACAAGTCAAGCAAATTCGGCGGTGGGCTTCCCTTTTTGGGCAGGTGTTAGCTTAGGCCGCGATCGATGCCGGAATTCGAGCGGCGCACTCCTCTTGCCTGGTTGCGATTGGCGTGGTATGGATTTCGAGTCACACTTAAAAATATGAAAATCGGCGAACGAGGACAAGTGACCATCCCGAAGGCTATTCGCAAGAAGTTCAGGCTCCGCCCGGCCACGGAAGTGGAGTTTGAAGTGGTGAGGGACATCATCGTGCTGCGGAAGAGGACACCTGGGCTCACCAGGGATAGCCCGCCGCTTCCCACACCGCCTGAAGCACCGACACCACCGCCGGGCCATAACTCGGCGAGCGAGGCCGGCGGCGGTCCTGCCGCACCCGGCTGGGCGGAGGCCCGTTCAGCATCCGGATGGCGTACTTCCGGTGGTAGCCCGTGTTGGCACAAAATTCGTTCAAGATCACCTGCTTCAGCTTTCGGTCCGCTCTGCGATAGCGGCCGTAGATCGAAAGAAAATACTCCCGTCTCGAGTGACGACTCATGGCAACCCTCCTCCATCTCCCTGGATTCGGGTTACACCTAAAACGGCGCGACGGGCCCTATCAAGCCATTTAAGAAAGTAACTTTGGGTTGTACATGTCGCGCCATCTAAAATGTAACCGAGCTTTGAGACGAATTTGGAGCTTTGGGGCTGAGGCGTCGGTCGGCCAGGGCGTGAATCTGCTCCAGTTTGCGA